>RFHL01000200.1 GCA_003696875.1 Bacteroidota bacterium
CTCGTTTGGCCCGCCAAACTTCCCGGCTTGCCGGGACCATGATCTGCGAAAAAATCTGCGACCGCATACCCATCATTTTTAACTTGACAGAGCACTAGGATTCTCCCAGATCTCCTTTTTCCGAAGAAAGGACCAGGAGATTTTCGGCCACAGCGCCCCCGACGACCATCTGCTGCCCCTCCAGCCAGATTTGCAAAGACTGATCAAAAGGCAGCTTTTCCTCCACTTTCAGCCGGGTACCGATCACAAGGCCCACCTTGTCGAGATATTGCAAAAACTCCGGCTCGGAGCGGACCACCCCGGCAATATTGGCCTCTACCCCGGGGGGCAGATCGGCGAGGAGCATCGTGTTCCGGATCGCCATCTCTCCGCTCTCGGAGGGGATAGGGTCGCCGTGGGGATCAAACTTGGGGTGCCCCAGGAAGGCGTCTATGCGCTGAATCAATTCGGGCGAGTTGATATGCTCCAGTTGCTCGGCCACATCGTGTACATGATCCCAGGAGAAGCCCAGCTTCTCGACGAGGAATACCTCCCAGAGTCGATGCTTGCGCACGATCCGGAGGGCGATTTTTTCCCCGACCTCGGTTAGGGTAACCCCCCGGTAACGCGTATATTTAACAAAGCCTTTGTCGCTGAGTTTTTTGAGCATATCCGTCACAGAGGCAGGACTGGTCCCCAGGTCCTGCGCGATGGTGCTGGTGGAGACCCGCTCCCCTGGCCGGGAGTGCCTCAACACACACTTGAGATAGTTCTCCTCCGTTTCGGTATGCGTCTTCATAGACTTCAAAATTACAAAAAATCACAGCAATCAGGTTACTTTCTTCGTTTATAGAGGGGGTTCCCTGGTCCTGGTATCTGCTTTTCAACCTCCTTACGGATGTCAATTCATACCTCTCGCAAGCGGTCTCTCACGCTCCTGCTACCGATTTTTCTTGCTTTCGCTGCCATCATGGGCTATAGCTGGCTCACGGCAGAACGCATCCCCACCCCCGAGTGGCAGGACCCCTTCCTGGGGCACTCCTCCCTGGAGATCATCGCCAATGCCGGCCAATGGCCGGCCCCGGTCAAATACCGCGTTCGCCTGAACGGGGGAGACATCTACTTCGAGCAGGACCGGCTGACCTACCACTTCTACCAGATCCCGGCCACACCGGGCCACGCCGGCCGCAAGGACGCCAAGCCCTTTGGTTTTCGACAACCCAAAGTCTTCAGTCATGCCTTCCAGACCCGCTTTGTCGGGGCCAATCCCCAGCCCGAGTTGATCCCTGATCAGCGCAAGACCACCTACCACAATTATTTTCTGGGCAATGATCCGAGCCACTGGGCCGGGGGCGTGCCCCTTTACGGTGTCCTGACCTACGAAGCACTCTATCCCGGTATCGACCTGCGGGTGTATGGCAGCGGCGAGGCGCTCAAGTACGATTTTCTGGTTGCCCCGGGTGCCCGCGCACAGGACATTGCCCTGCGCTTTGATGGTGCTGACAAGGTGTTTCTGAAGGAAGGTCACCTCATCATCCGCACCTCGGTGCGGGAAGTGAAAGAGATGCCACCGGTGGCCTATCAGATTGTGGCAGGCAGAAAGCAGCCCGTTGCCTGTGAGTTTGTGCTCAAGGGCGACCTTCTCACCTACGGCTTTCCCGACGGATACGACCCCTCCTATCCGCTGGTCATCGACCCGCTGGTGTTCTCGACCTATACCGGCTCGGTCTCGGACAACTGGGGCTTTACCGCCACCTATGACGAAGATGGCAATGCCTACGCGGGTGGCATACAGCGGGATGCCACCGTGGGCACCGGCTATCCGGTGACCATCGGGGCTTTTCAGAATATCTTCATGGGGGGTACTTCGGATGTGACCATCAGCAAATTCAGCCCGGACGGAAGCACCCTCATCTACTCCACCTACCTGGGAGGCCCTCCCGGGACCAATACCTTTGTCTCCTACGAAGACCAGCCCCACTCCATGGTAGTGAGCCCGGAGGGTGAACTTGTGGTTCTGGGTCGCACCAATTCGCCCAACTTCCCCACCACCGCCAACGCCTACGATCCCACCCCCAACGGGGACTATGACATCTTTGTCACCCGTTTTTCGGCCGATGGTACGGCCCTCATCGGCTCTACCCTGCTCGGCGGCACCGGCGACGATGGCGTCAATGGCTCGGCAAGCTTTGGCAACTACTCCGCCACCAAGTTCAACTACGGAGATGATGCCCGGGGTGAGGTGATTCTGGATGGGGCGGGCAACATCTTGCTTGCGGCCTGTACCAACTCCAACAACTTCCCCACTACGGGCGGCGTATTTCAGCCGCTCTACGGCGGCGGGCAGGATGGCGTGGTGGTCAAACTGCGGCCCGACCTCTCGGGCCTGCTTTGGTCCTCCTTTCTGGGGGGCTCGGGACAAGACGCTGCCAATACCATCAAGGTAGACGGCAGTGGCAACCTCTTCGTGGCGGGCGGCACCGCAAGCACCAATTTTCCCGGCCCCGGGGGCGGGGCCGTGCCCACCTACCAGGGTGGTAGCACCGATGGCTTCGTAGTCCGGCTCAACCCCAACGGGACCAGCATCCTGAGCAAAACCTATGCTGGGACCAGCGCCTATGACCAGATCTACCTGCTGGACATAGATCGCAATGACGAAATATATGTTGTGGGCCAAACCGAAGGCCCCTACCCCCTTGTAAATCCTCCGGCGGGACCGGCTTATAGCAATCCCAATGCCCGGCAATTCATCACCCGCTATACCAATGATCTCGGCAGCATCGACCTATCCACCGTCTTTGGCTCGGCCAATGCTGCCCGACCCAATATCTCTCCCACCGCGCTGCTGGTAGATCGCTGCGACAACATCTATGTCACCGGCTGGGGCGGCTCCACCAATCAGTATGGCAACACCAATGGCATGCCGCTGACCTCGGATGCCTTTCAGAGCAGCACCGACGGCAGCGACTTCTACATGATCGTCCTGAGCCGGGATGCCCAGACCCTGATCTATGGCTCCTATTTTGGCGGGGTCAATAGCAGCGGGCAGGCCGGCGACCACGTGGACGGCGGCACCAGCCGGTTTGACAAAAACGGCATCGTGTACCACGCCGTCTGCGCCGGCTGCTGGGGGGTATCGACCTTCCCCACCACGCCGGGCGTCTGGAGCCAGACCAATAACGCGACCGGGCCCGGCAATGCCGATCCGGGTTGTAACCTGGCGATTTTCAAGCTCTCTTTTGACCTGGCTGGGGTCGAAGCCGATTTCACGCCCCTGGACGAAAACAACCAGCCCATCACCAATGTCGAAGGCTGCGCGCCTTTCGAAGCGCACTTTGACAACCAGAGCTATGAAGGGGCCAACCCCACCAACGTCACCTACTTCTGGGACTTTGACGACAATGGCGCTACCTCTACGGCTTTCGAACCGATACATCTGTTTGAAAATCCGGGTACCTATGAGGTGATGCTCATCATCACCGACCCCACCAGCTGTAACATCTCTGATACGGCTTACCGCACGGTCGAAGTCCTCCCGCCTCCCGAAGTGAATGCGGGTCCCGACCGGATCGCCTGTCCGGGCGATACCATTGACCTGGTTTCTCTAACCCCAGCCACTACCTATCTATGGACGCCGGCCAACCTGATTATCGGCCCCAACGACGTGCAGGCTCCGCAAACCGCCATCACTCAGGACACCCGCTTTATCCTGACCATCACCGACGCCAATGGCTGCGAAGCCAGGGATACCGTCTGGGTCAATGTGGACACCAGTTTTCGGGTGAGTGTCCCGAGTGACACCCTGGTCTGCCGCGGCGGAAGTGCGCCGCTGACAGGCACCCTGTCCGAACCGGGCACCTTCTTCTGGACCAGCCTGCCGGCCGCCAATATTAATGACCCCGGTTCCATCAGTACCTTCGTCTCCAATCTGGATACCACCACCATGTTTTATCTGGTGGCAGAAAGCAACAATGGATGTGAGGCCATTGATTCGGTCCGAATCGAAGTATTCGAAGTGTTTACCCTGGAAGACACCTTCGTTTGCGACGGGAGCAGCATTGTTCTGGCTTCTTCCAATGCGGTGTCTTATGCCTGGACTCCTGATGACGGAAGCCTGAACGCCCTGAATGTTGCCAGTCCTGTGGCCAGCCCACTGGTGAGCACCACGTACACCGTCACGGCGACCAGCGCCCAGGGGTGTATCAGTACCAAGGACATCCTTGTCGAGGTGCGTCCCCTACCCGTACCGGTGGTCAGCGACGATCAGGCGATCTGTATAGGGGAGTCGCTCCGCCTTTCGGCCAGCGGGGGACTTAGCTACCAGTGGCTCCCGGAAGGGAGCCTGGACGATCCCAACCTGGCCGATCCGCTGGCTACGCCGACCGAGACCACGACCTATGTGGTCATGGTTTCAGATGCCGATGGCTGCACCGCGGAAGACTCAACCTTGGTCGTGGTGAATCCTCTACCGGATGTCCTGGCCACCGGCACAAACATCATCTGCGAAGGCGACAGTCTGCCGTTGCGAGCCAGCGGGGCCCTGATTTACGAATGGACTCCGGCTACCAACCTCAGCGATCCCTCGGCCGCCAACCCGCTGGCTTTCCCGGCAACAACTACCCTGTACACCGTTACCGGCACAGATGCCAATGGTTGCCAGGCCGAGGACACGGTCTTGGTTGGCGTAACCGCCCGGCCGCAAACGGTCGTTGATGGCATCAACCGCCTGTGTGTAGGTGGCAGCATAGAGCTCACCGCTTCTGGAGGAGAAAGCTATCTATGGAATACGGGTGACACCACTGCTCTGATTGAAGTGGCTCCTGATCAGCCTACCACCTACATTGCCACGGCTTTCGTGGGGCAATGCGCCGGCTTCCCGGACAGCCTTACCGTCGATGCCTTCTTTGACTATCCCGAAGCGGCCTTCTCCTTTACGCCCGAGATCGGCTGGGCCCCAGAGGAAGTTACCTTCTTTAACGAAAGTACAGGGGCTGACTCCTATCTGTGGACCTTTGGGTTTGGCCCCAATAGTACGGAAGAACACCCCGTCCACGGCTACCCTGCCGCGGGGACCTATTCTATTCGGCTGATTGCCTTTTCTGACGGTGGCTGCCCGGATACCGCCTTTGGGGAGATTTTCATTGACAATGTGCACCTGTATGTCCCCAGCGGCTTCTCCCCCAACGGTGACGGGATCAATGATGCCTTTTCCGTGGGCTACATCGGCATTCAGACCCTGAATGTGAAGATCTTCAGCCGTTGGGGGCCCCTGATCTATGAGTCGGATAATCCTGACTTTCAGTGGAATGGAATCTACAAAGAAAAAGAAGTGCCCGAAGGGGTATACATCTACGTCATCACGGGGCTGGGTGAAAATGGCCGACGCTACCAGCGGACCGGGACGGTAACTGTGTTTAGGTAAAGGGTCCTGCCCCCCAAAAAAGACGCCCCTCAGGTTTTGAGGGGCGTCTTTTACATCACCACAATCGCCGTCACCGGCGCGGCCGGGTCCAGGCTTTCCAGACTCAGGCTATCCGGCAAAGTAGCCGGGAGCGGAATCAAGAAATGGATATGGCTGGTATCGGGCTGCACATCCAGCAGGTCGTAGTCCGGAATCGGAATCAGCCCTACATCGCTGCCGGCATAGGCCTCGGCCAGTTCGGCCAGGGTGCTCCCGACCCCAATTCCCCCTGCCGCAGAAAAAGAGGGGGACTCGATCCGCATGCGGTTTACCACACAGGAGGCACGGAGGCTGTCGTTGATGAAACGCTGATCCAGGAAGCTCCCCTCTACGATCAGGCGGCCTTCAGGCAGCTGGATTACCCGCTCCAGCCATTCAAAGCCGCCGCCCTCCAGCCAGCGCGCGCCGGCTTCGGTGGCCTCCATCTCTTCGGGCAGGGCCAGATCCATCGGATCTCCCAACTGCAAAAAGGAAAGCCCTGTCTGGCAAATGCCATCCGGGCGGGTAAGGCAGGCCATTTCGGCCGCCTGCGCGGCCTCGACGGGCGACACGTCCCCGGCTGGTACGCTCTCCGGGTGTGAACTGACCGACGAGGACTCACCGCAGGCCATGCCTGCTACCAACCACAGAAAAAAAACGGGAAACCAAGGCGAGTTTTTCATGCGTGTATTCTTCATTCCAAAACCATTGATCGGATTTCTTCCTTTCTAATGCCGTAGCAATCAAAAGTTACGCAAAGCCCGAAAAAAGCGAGGCTACCCCAAAGGGCAGCCTCGCGGTATCTGAACCTCAGGATGAATCTAGAGCCCAAAAGTTTCCTTCAGGCCATCGACCATGTCGAGGCGCTCCCAGGTGAAGAAATTGACCGGTTCGACCTTCTCTTCGCGTACCATGGTTTCGGTGCCGCCTTCCTGGGTGACCTTGATGTAGCGGGTGACCACATTCTCGGTGTAGGGGGCCCGGCCCATGTGGCCGTAGGCAGCGGTGGCGGAGAAGATGGGTTTGCGTAGCTCCAGTCGTTGCTCAATGGCGCGGGGCGTGAAGGAGCAGAAGGCCCGTACCTTCTCGGCAATCTCAGCATCAGAGAGATTTACCTTGGCGGTGCCATAGGTATTGATGTTGATGGACACCGGCTCAGCTACGCCAATGGCGTAGGCAAGTTGCACCAGAATCTCGCTGGCGACGCCCGCGGCGACAAGGTTTTTGGCGATATGACGCGAGGCGTATGCCGCGCTGCGGTCCACCTTTGAGGGGTCCTTGCCGGAGAAAGCCCCTCCGCCGTGGGCACCCTTGCCCCCGTAGGTATCAACGATGATCTTGCGTCCGGTGAGACCGGAGTCGCCGTGCGGGCCACCGATCACAAACTTCCCGGTCGGGTTGACGTGATAAATGGTGTCCTGGAGCAATTCGGAGGGAATGACCCGGGGAACGAGGATGTTGATGACATCTTCGCGGATGCGAGCCAGCATCTGACGATCCGCCTCCAGCTGCGCCTCGGCGCTGCTATCGGCCGGCTTGATGAAGTCGTCGTGCTGGGTGGAGACGACCACCGTGTGGACACGCTTGGGCTTGCCATCATCCCCATACTCTATGGTCACCTGTGACTTGGAGTCGGGACGCAGATAAGGCATCAGCGCGGGCTCCTCCTTGCGAATGCGGGCCAGCTCCTCCACCAGACGGTGGGAGAAAGCCAGTGCCATCGGCATATACTCAGGGGTTTCGTCGGTGGCATAACCAAACATCATCCCCTGGTCACCAGCCCCTTGCTCGTGCTTTTCGTTTTGGGCCTCATCCACCCCACGGGCGATGTCGGGGGACTGCTCATGCAGGGCCGACAGGATGGAACAGGAAGCCGCGCTAAACTGGTAGGCATCTGATGTGTAACCAATCCGGGCGATGGTGTCCCGTACCACCTGCTGCAGATCCACATAGGCCTGGGTGCTGATCTCCCCTGCCAGCACCACCTGACCGGTGGTGACGAGGGTTTCACAAGCGACCCGGGATTGGGGGTCCTGCGCCAGCATCGCGTCGAGGATAGCGTCCGAGATCTGGTCGGCAACTTTATCGGGATGGCCTTCGGAAACAGACTCCGAGGTAAAGAGGTAAGACATAGACTGTTCTTAATGACGAAAAATGGTTGGGCAAATTTGCACCCTAGCCAAACAAAATACAAGCCGAAACAAGGGCCCGCATGATATGCTGGTAGGGTATTACTCCCTTTGCTACATATTCAGAGTATAGGCATTTAGGCGGTTCATAAACGCGCCAGTCTTTTTGGCCCGATTATGGCTTAGCTGCCCTCGAAGATGTCTGCTATGTACGCTTTTCCTTTCACCCTTTGGCTTCATCTATGTCTTTCAGAACGTTCTTCCTAGCCCTTCTGCTCGCTTTCTGCGCCGTACCGCTATCTGCTCAGGCCCTTGCCATGGCTTCCGGTCCCATTGAGGATCAGCCTGCCCTGAGCGCCCCCGCGACGGCCGAGGCCGTCTCCCTCGATATGACTTTCCACACCGAATCGCTCGTCACCCTGGAGGTGCGCGACGCCCTGGGACAAGTCCTTTTTAGCTCGCAGGTGATCTATCCGGCCGGCGAACGGCAGGTCAAGGTGAGCCTCGGCGAAGTGGAAGAAGGCGTCTACTTTGTGCGGGCCGCCACAGATGAACAGGAAAAAACCGAAATGATGGTGGTTAACCGAAACCACTAACCTCAACCCAGACCCACGATCTTTTTTTTACATAAGTATCGCGGAGGTCCTGCCTCCTCCGGGCAGCAGTTTCGGACATAGCAAGAATATCCGACATTTCGGATTAAGAGGGATTGAGTTTCCACTTCCGTCCCATGATCTGGACTAATTCGTCCCAAGATTGTAGGGTCATATAGCTGGAGAGGGTGCATATATGCTGAAAGAATTGCTTGCGCGATCCGACTTTGGTCCAGATCAGGCGGAACTTTTCCCA
>RFHL01000201.1 GCA_003696875.1 Bacteroidota bacterium
AGGGCTTGCCAAACCACGCGTTCATCGGGCGCCTCGGCCGCCAGGACGTAGGGTAACAGCAGGTCGTAGAGCCGCTGGCTATGCTGCTGGGTATGGCCCAGGTAGGCAGGCAGCCACCGCTGCACCTGATGAGCCTCCTCAGCCGACAAGGCCGACAACAATTGCCAGAGGTAACGCTGGTTCATTGGGACAAATACTACTTTTTTTCCCAAAAAAACCTTCCTGGCCGGCAAAAAGCCCCGGCGGCCTGGGACGAATTTTAAAAAAATTGCTTTGATCCACCCGCTGGAAGCGGTGATTTTTGGGCGGGTGCTTATCCGTTGATATATGTCTTTCACCTTAAGCGGTTTCCACTTGTCCCTTCAAGGTGGCCACCGGCCTCCCCCCTCTACGAACCTTCCTTCCGTTATTGCTATGCTATACCTGGCTCCCGACATCATCGCTATGGCCAAAGCACGGGAAGCGCTTCTGGGCGAAGCGGCGCAGGCTACCCAAGCTACCTCCGCGCTGAAAGCGCACCTCGCGCAGACCAAGGCCGAGGTGATCGGGCCTGCACCCCAAACGCAGGCGCCTCCCGCCAAGCAGTTGCCCCACTACCTACAGGCCCGCTGGGAAGACCTCCAGACCCAGGTGGATCGTATGCATGCCACGCAGCAAAAATCCGCAGAACTCAAGCAGCTCATCGCGACATGTGAGGCGGATATAGCGGGCCTCCAGCAAAAGGTACGACGCTTTTACCTGGTGCTGGGGGCGACGGGCGGGGGAGGCCTCCTCTTGGGCCTTGAACCAGGAGGTCTGAGGGCAAACGCTATCCATTCAGCATGGCGCTCACCAATCCCGACATTCTGATCCCGATTCTCGACGAGCTGAACGAGACCCTGCACCGCTGGGTACAGCGCTCGGCCGCCACCCTCGCGGATGCGCGCAATCTGCAGCGCCAGGGCCAGGACATCACGCAGCAGGCGGTGCAGGAGGCCGGTCGTCTCCTCACCCAGCACCATCAGGATGCGGACCGTGTCCGCTATGTGTACGAACTGGTCACCCACCTTCAGTCCTTGAGCCAGCAAGCCCTCTCGGAAATCCACGGCCTGAACCACGCGGCTGGGCTGCTCCAGGCGCAAGCAGAACACACGCGAAACCACTGGCAAACCGAACTCAACAAGGCCCTGCAGTGGCTGACCCGCGCCAAGAAACGACTGGCGGATGCCCATGCCTGGCTGGAGCGGGCGATCCAGCACACCCGCAAATGCGCCGCCGCTGTCAGCCAGGCATGGGCATCCGCCAGTCGTTTCTTGGCGCGGGTCAGCCACTGCAGGGCCTTG
>RFHL01000001.1 GCA_003696875.1 Bacteroidota bacterium
CTCGGCGAGGGCGAGGTCCGCATTGGCTTTGGTCCCCCGCCCGTAGTCGCCCCGAGTCCGGACCAATTGACGCAGGCCGATCTGGAAGCAGCCCTGGCCCGGCAGCGCGATAGCATGGATTTGGCCCTGAGTCGTATGGAAAGCCTGCTCAGCCAGCGCCCCGCTCCCCAGCCCACGCCTGCGTTTACCCGCCTGGACCCGAGCCAGTTGGAGACGCTGCGCGAGGAACTCCTCGCCGAAAATACCCGCCGCATGGCCGAACTGCTGACCGTTTCTCAGGCTTACCAGCAGGAAGCGACCGAAGACCTGCTGCGGCAGTTCTCCTTCTACCTGGAGCAGCAGCGTACCCAGGATCTGGAACTGATCAACTATGCCCTCAATGACCTGGCCGAGACATCGGGCCGGCAGCAGCAGGAGACCGCCTGGCTTCTCGGCGAACTGATGGCCCAGCTACAAGCCCCTTAATCCGCGTATCTTACCCTTTTTGCCTTCAATCTGCATACACTTAATCGATATGAAATCACTTACTTTTCTCCTTCTGCTGGCCCTGCTGTGGGGCAGCCCCCTCCTGGCCCAGGAAAGCCGCATGGACCAGGATCTGCGCATGATCCGTCAGGTGATGGAAGAACTGTTCCGAACCGAAAACCCTGATCCGGATCATCTGCGGGTAAGCACCCGTCGTACGGCCACGGCCTATACCCCCGGCTTTGGGTTGGTGATCCATACCCCGGTCTATTCGGAAGGGCATAGCCTTGGTGGCAGTTATGCTTATGTGATTGAATCCAATGGTCTGATGATCCGCAAGACAGATCCACATGGTGAGGAGGCCAGTCTGGCCGCAGACGAGTTAAATGATGCCGTCGTGGATATCCTCAAGTACTTTCTGAGCGAATACGGCGACCTCCCCGCCGACCTGAAGTCGGAGGATCGGATTTTGCTCGTCTATGATGCCCGGCCCGGGACCCTCCCCTTCGGGGTAGGCGGCGTCAGCTGGAGCCAGGACGAGGAAGAGGGGGAGCGCATGCGGATTACCGCCCTGGCGTCGGTTGAGAATATCCGGGCCTTTCGGGCCGGATCGCTTTCGGAGACGCGTTTTCTGGAGTCGATTGACGTGTCCACCGGCGAGGTTGACCGGCGCGCGGCCTTGTCTTATCGGGTGCTGAGCAAAGTGCTCGCCGAGGTGTACGAGGCTGAAAAAGGGCCTGCCACGGCACCATCGGTAGGCAGTGAGCCCGGGGTGATCGTTTTTTCGGATCGCCAGCAGGTCCCTCGGGTATCCTACGAGGTGTTGCCGGGTTTTGGGGTCTCCTACAAACTGAAGTTTGAGTCTGACTTTTTTCCGCAAGTGATAGCCCCCCGACCGGGGCGGGTGCGGATATCCAGCGGCGGCGAAGCCGTCGTCGTTACGGAAAAGGAAATCCGGGCTACAGGTCGGGATAAGCAAGTAGAAGCCTTGCTCGAAACCACCCTGGGGC
>RFHL01000202.1 GCA_003696875.1 Bacteroidota bacterium
AGCCCGTACCTACCAGCACTTTCGGCATGAGCCGGGCAATCCCCATAGCTTGGCCTCCAACTATCTGTACCGGGCGCTGCCCGTAGGCGACGAGATCTGGATCGCCAACTACACCGGCGGCCTGGAAATCATGCGCCCCTCTGGCGACACCTGGACCATGCGACGCATCACCACCCGCGATCGCACCGATGCCTACGGCCTGGCTAGCAACCAGTTCAGCCACCTGGACCGGGATCCTCAGGGCAACATCTGGCTGGCCTCCCAGGGCTATCAGCGCTTCTTCGGGGACCCGGAGGGCCAGTGGGGATTTCGGCATTTGCTGATTGATGCCCGGGATCGGCAGCGGGAATTTCTGCCCACCTTTCTCTATATGTACCGGGAAGAAGGCGGGCGCATCTGGCTGGGATCCAAAAGCGGCCTCTGGCGCGTGGACCTCCTGCCGGGAGCCGAGCTCGCGCCCTGGGAAGGGGATTCCATCCCGCCCCTGCTAGAAGCCGAGGTGCGCGTCTTCACCACCGCCGACGGGCTGCCCAGCCAGACGGTGTATGCCATCATTCCTGATGAGCAGGGGCGACTTTGGCTGAGCACCCAAAAGGGCCTATCCCGTTTTGATCCGACGACCGGGCAATTCCGGAACTACGATGCCCGCGACGGGCTGGCCGACGATGAATTTAACGGCAATGCCGTCGCCAAAGACCAGCGGGGCTTCCTCTACTTCGGTGGGATCAATGGCCTCACCTACTTCCACCCCGACAGCCTGCGGGAGAACCAACATGCCCCTTCGGTGGCCATCACGGCCATCCACCTCTTCAATGAGCCCCTGCGTCCCTGGGGGACCATCCCCCAGTCGGAGGTCCGGCTCACCGAAGCCGCCCCATTTGTCCAAGAGTTGGCGCTATCTCACCGTGACTATGTGATCTCCTTTGAGTTTGCCGCTCTCGATTTCACCCAACCCGAAAAGAACCAGTATGCCTACCAGATGGAAGGGCTGGATGATGACTGGGTGGCGGCGGGCAACCGCCGTTATGTGACCTACACCAATCTGGCCCCAGGTACCTATACCTTTCGGGTGCGGGCCAGCAACAACGACGGCATCTGGAACGAAGCCGGTACGGCCTTGCGGATCGTCGTGGCTCCGCCCTGGTGGCGTCGCTGGTGGGCCTATCTGCTGTACGCCGGCCTGCTGGCCGGCGCCGTGGCGCTGCTCATCCGCACCCGCACCCGCAAGGTGCGGCAGGAGATGCGCCTCCAGGCCCGCCTCGAGCAGGCCAAGGTCGAGGAACGCGAACGCGTGCGGGCGCAGAGTTCGCGGGATTTCCATGACGAAGCCGGCAACCACATCACCAAAATTTCCTTGTATACCGGCCTGGTCCGGCGGGGTCTGGACCAGAGCTCGGACCTGAATGCCTACCTCACCCAGGTCGAGGGCAACCTGGAGGCCCTCTCCCGGGGGATGAAGGATTTTATCTGGGTGCTGGACCCCCAGAAAGACAGCCTGGAGGAGATCGTACAACGGGTGGTGGACTTTGGGCATAGCCTGTTTCAGGACAGTGAGATTGAGTTTCTGCCCGATATCGACCTGCCTGGCAGCGGGGCCCTGCCACTGGATGTCACCTCCAAGCGCAACCTGCTGATGATCTGCAAAGAGGCCATGAACAATGCCTTGAAATACGCTCAGGCCGCCACGGTCCGGCTCAAGGTCTCGGTCAGCGCGGGCGTCCTACAGCTGGACCTTATGGACGATGGCCTGGGATTTGAGCGGGACAAGCTGGTGCGGGTCAATGGCCTCAACAACATGCGCAAGCGGGCCGAGGAAATGGGAGCCACGCTGCAGATCGACGCCACGCCTGGCGTGGGCACCCGCCTCCACCTGCAAAAGGAAATTAACCCAAATGGGTAAGCGCTTCGTACCCAGAGCCTGATACCTTTGTCTTAGGGACATAACTCCCCCCTACGTTTCACCCGAACGCCTCGCTATGTCGATGTCAAATATCCACGTGGCCATCATCGAAGATGATCCCGAAATCAGGAAGCTGATGGAAATCGTGATTGATGGATCTCCCGGCTTCTCCTGCTTTCACACCTATGAAGATGCCGAAAGCGCCCTGATCGGCCTGCCGCGCTACAAACCCCATCTCGTCCTGATGGACATTCACCTCCCGGGCATGAATGGCATCGAATGCACCCGCAAGCTCACCAGCCTCTTGCCCGATACCCAGATCATCATGCTCACCATCCAGGAGGATGACGACTCGGTCTTCGACTCGCTCTGTGCCGGGGCCAGTGGCTATCTGATCAAGAGTACCCCGCCGGCCCAGCTCATGGAGGCCCTGGAGGAGGCCCACCGCGGCGGCGCCCCCATGAGCCCGCAGATCGCCCGCAAGGTGGTGCGCTCTTTTCGCCCCAAAAGCCAATCGCCCCTGAGCGAAAGGGAAACAGAGGTCCTGGCCCTGCTGTGCAAAGGCGAAAACTACCGCAGCGTCGCTGATGCGCTCTTTGTCAGCACCAACACGGTCAAGGCCCACATCAAAAGCATCTACCAGAAGCTGCAGGTCAATACCCGCGCTGAAGCGGTGAGTCAAGCTCTCCGGGATAAGCTGATTTGAACAAAATTACCCAAATGGGTCATGGCGATCGCCCCTGCGATCGCCTACCTTCGGTCCACATGCCTATGCCCACACGATGAATCCTTTTTTCGCGCCCCCGCATCCGCTTCCCCCACTTTGGGTGGTACTCAAAACCCTGGTTCTCCTGGTTTTGGGGATCGCCGGCGTGTTCCTCGCCGCCCGGCTCTTTCCCCTGCCCAAAGGGCAGGGACTGGCCTACGTGGCCCATCCGTTTCTGGCCCTGATGGGAGGCGTCGTGACGGGCATCGTCTACCTGATCGTCGGCCTGGCCAAGGTCAAGGCCGAAAACCAGGTCTTCTGGGGAGGCCTCCTGGCCAGCCTGGCCTGGAGCCTGGCGGTTTTTAGCCTGTTGGTTTAAGCTTTTTCCCTTTTGGTCTGAGGCAACCCCCGCAGCCGTGGCGCTTGCGGTGCTGACTCAACATGTCTATCCGGTCCCTTTTCCCATACTATTTCCCTTTTTCGTCTTTCATTCTCCCTCCATGACCCAGCATTTCCTCATCTTCCTCTGCTTCTTCGGGCTCACTTTGCCCCGTCTCTTTGCCCAATCCGATATCGAAGGCAGCCAGGACCATCCCCTCCTGAGTCGCTACCCGGGGGCCTATATTTCCTACTACGAAACGGTCAAGCACCGGGAATACACCTTCGCCACGGGGCCAGTCACCGGCTATCGTCACATAGAAGACCAAGAGACGCTGGCTGGGCAACTCACCCGCGTCACCTACTTTGTGGATCGGGATGCGGAGGATCTCTCCATTACAGAGGTGTACCGGGATTACCTTCGCGCCGTCACCGAGGCAGGGATCACTGTCCTGGCGGAGGGACATACGCCACAAGCCCGCCCCCGGGGCGGCATCGGGGAGGGCGGCTGGATCGGGCTGGCTCTCGGGGCCAACCCCTTTCCCCAGGGTGCGGCGCCCAACCTGCTCTTTGCCGGTACCAGCTCGTCCGGTGGCAGTTTTGCCATCATGGGGCGGGTAGACCGCCCCGAAGGTCCTACCTACCTCGCCCTCTATGGGGAGCGCCATAGCCAGGATCGGGTCGTCTGTCACCTGGATGTCATTGAGGTCAAAGCCGCGGAACTAGGCCAGGTCACGGCCGACGCAGACTACATCGCCCAGGAAATCGAAGACCGCGGCAGTGTCGTCATCTATGGGATCACCTTTGATTTTGACCAAAGCACCATCAAGCCCGAGTCGGCCCCAACCCTGGCCGAAATCGCCAAATATCTGGACGCACAGCCTGACATCTCCCTGTACGTGGTGGGACATACCGATATGAAGGGGAGCCTTTCCTACAACCTGCAGCTCTCCAAGGCCCGGGCCCAGGCGGTCGTGGACGCCCTCGTCGAGCAGCATGGCAT
>RFHL01000203.1 GCA_003696875.1 Bacteroidota bacterium
CAAAACTTATTTCAAATATTTCAACTTCGAACCAACTGCGTAAAAACCTTAAGTTATTACCCGTTCTCATTCCCAATTTTGCTCCAACAAAATTGTCCAAAGACTCATTATTCAGGAATAAGTCAAAAACTTTCCTCCCCAGCCAATATCCTACAGGACTGCCTGGTATCTTCTCAAAGTCTTTTTGGTTTGCGGTGTAGCGCCAGCCGCAGTCGGGGTTTTGGATGGCTTCGAGGGTTTTTGTGCGCTTGGCTTCCGAGCTGCCTTCTTCCACCAGCCGCAGGTAGGTGCCTTTTCCCTCCGGTTTTTTGTTCCAGAAAGTGAAGGCGGCATTTTGCACCACTTCGCCGCCTATTTCCGGGAAGGTGCGTGGTCCCAGGTGCAGCAGCGTATCGAAGAAGATGCCTTCGATGAGGGTGGAGCGCAGCTTTTCGTAGCTGCTGAGGAACATCCACGAGTGCTGGTTGATCATGCCGAGGTAACCATTGGGCAGCAGGGCACACCAGCCCGCCTCCATGAAGCAGGCCATCAGGTCGGCCTTGCTTTCGGGGTAGTTGGTTTTCACATATTGCGCCAGTTTGGGGTTCATGTTACCGCTGCCCATGTAGGGCGGGTTGTCCACCACGCAGTGGAATTTCCGGCTGAGGGCTTCCATTTGGCGCAAGGCAGAGAGCACCTTGCGGTGGGTGTCAGCCAGGAAGAGGTCGGCGGGAGGCAGGGAGTCTTGCAGGGCGGGCAGGTTCCGGGTGCGCACCCGCATCAGGGAGCCGTAGTTGGTGGCCTGTTCGAAGAGCAGCAGGTCGGCCTTGAGGTCCTGGCTGAACATGTCGAGCTTCATACGTTGCAGGTAGTTGTCGAGTTCGCCCTCGCCAAATTTCACATCCTCGAAAAGCAGGATGTTGGGCACGGGCACTTCCTTGCGGAAGAGGCGGCGGTAGTAGCCCCGGGCCTTCATGAGCAGGGAGAAGCCTGCCAGCTGTGCAGCCCGTTCGTCAATCTCGAAACCGTGCAGGTTTTTTTCAATAATCAGCTTTGGTATATCTCCAGGGCTGTACCCTTCTTCCTCATAGATTTTCGTCAGCGACTCAAAAGCATACACGAGGATGTGCCCGCTGCCGCAGGCCTGGTCGAGGAGGGTGAGTTCTTCGGGGGTGGTGATTGGTGGTTGGTGGTTGGTGGGTGGTTCGTTGGGGGACTCGATGAAATAAGGCATGTGTTCCCGGAGGCGGGATTGGGGGCGATTCTGGAGCCAGAGCTTGCCGAGGGTGTTTTGCACCATGTACTCCACAATCCAGCGGGGGGTGAAGAGCTGGGTGGCGGCGGGGATGTCTTCTTTTTTCACCTTGCCCTTGCTGGCGAACACAGCGTCCTTTTTCTCCGAAATGTAAAACTGGTAGAGCCAGCCGATGATTTCGACCTGCTGGCAGTCCTCGGCGGGCATGCCCTGCACCACGTCGTGCACGATGGAGAACTCGCTGGTGAGGTCGGCGGGCAGCAGCAGTTCGGTGTAGTCGTTGATTTTTTCAAACAGGAAGGGGAACTGCCGGTGCAGGGCGTTGCAGGCGGCGATGAGCAGGTGGCGGTAGGCTTCGTTCTGGGGGTTGGAGCTGGGCAACTTGCCATCCAGCAGATCATTTACCCGCTCCATCACCCCAC
>RFHL01000204.1 GCA_003696875.1 Bacteroidota bacterium
CATTTATAGCGGCAATTTATCACCTATTACCACCTCCGCCTTTTAGATCTGTCAAAAAAGAAGCGCCCGGACATCTCCTGTCCGGGCGCTGACGACGATATATGCCCAGTTCAATGGGCAAGTTCCAGGCGCTTGCGCCCCGGGGTCAGCCCCAGCAAGGTAACCTTGCCTTCAGGATACGCAATCCCGGCGGTCATATTGCGGGTGTCGACCACATGGCGAGCGTGCTTGACAACCTCCGGAATGTCAAAAGCGTCATGGTCGGTCACCAATACCACGCAGTGGTATCCGGCCACGGCCTCAGGGCTAAGGTCTACCGAATACTTTAGCTGACCGGCCACCTCATAGGAGGGGGCCCAAGGATCGGTGTAATCAATGTTCTCGTAGGGAATCCCACTTTCGATCAGGCGTAGCATGATCATTTCGGAAGGGGAGTGCCGCAGGTCCTTGACATTCTTCTTAAAAGAGGCGCCTAAAACCAGGATACGCGCCTGAGCCAGGGTCACCGGCTGCCGGGCAATCTCCCGCATCACCAGACTGCCCACGTGGTAGGGCATGCTTTCATTGACGTTTGCGGCTAGGGTGATAAACTTGGTCTCGAAGTCATACTCCCGAGCCAGCCAAGACAGATAGTAGGGGTCAATGGGGATGCAATGCCCCCCTACCCCGGGCCCCGGGGTAAATTTCATGTAGCCAAAGGGTTTGGTGCTGGCCGCTTCGAGCACCTCCCAGACATTGATCCCTCCCATCCGCTCACAGAGTAGCGCGAGCTCATTGACCAGGGCAATGTTTACGCTGCGAAAGATATTCTCGAGCAGTTTCTCCAACTCAGCCACCTTGGGGCTATCTACCAGATAGACCTTTTCGATGATCTGATTATTGGCGTGACCGCCCAGAATGGTGCAGGTAGGATCTATGCCTCCGGTCACGATGGGGGTATTCCCGGTATGAAACACCTTGTTGCCCGGGTCCACCCGCTCAGGGCTGAAGGCCACGTAGAAATCCTGCCCTGCTTTCAACCCGCTTTGCTCCAATGCCGGAATCAGATAGTCCTCGGTGGTCCCGGGAAAAGTCGTGCTCTTCAGGATCACCAACTGCCCAGCCTGGAGATGGGGCGCCAGGCCTTCCCCGGCCTGAATGATGAAGGAGATATCGGGGTCTTTGTTGGCATTGAAGGGCGTAGGCACGGCGATAAAGACGACATCGGCGTCCCGCAAAACGGCATAATCCGTACTTGCGCTCAGCATCCCTTTTTCCACCATCTCCCGGACTTCCTGATCATCCAGATCTTCGATAAAGTTTTCCCCCTGGTTCAGCGCCTCTACTTTGCGGGCTGACACGTCCACCCCCAGGCAGCGGAATCCTTTTTTACAATATTCTAAGGCAATGGGCATGCCCACATACCCCAGGCCAACTACTCCGATCACGGCTTCTTTTTGAGTGAGGCGCTGGGCCAGGTTCAGGGCATCGCCCTGTAAATCTTCAAGTAAGGAGCGCTGAAAAAGTTGCATACAGTCGAAAATTTTGAAAGACTAAAGGTCACATCTCGGTCGCTAGATTACTCAGCCTGACGCTAAGTTTTGCGACCATTTCTACAAGAACTTAACACCCAGCATGGTAATGTCGTCGTTGGCCTCCTCTGTCCCGGAAAACTCAGACAGGGTGGCCTGGAGCTGCTCGACCACCTCCCGGGCCGTGCGGCCCTGGGTGTGCTCCAGCTCCTGTACGATCCGGTCACTACCAAACATCTCTTCGGTGGCATTGGTCTGCTCCACTACGCCATCGGTAAACATAAACAGCAGGTCGCCGGCTCCGTAAGCCTGGGTTTCTTCCTCGATCGTCAGGTCGGGCATGATACCGAGCAGCAGGCAACCGGTGCGCAAGCGAGAGGAAACCCCATTTCGCACAAAAACCGGATAGTTATGCCCCGCATTTACAAAGGTCATGGTCTGTGTCGAGGGGTCCACCCGCGCGAGGAAAAGTGTCACAAACTTTTCGCCGGTGGTGATGCCGTACAGGATCTGATTGAGTTCCCGGATGATGGTGGGCAAATCCTGATAGCGGGCGCAGAGCGCCCGGAGGTTGGCTTGCAGGTTGGACATCAGCAGGGCCGCCCCGATGCCCTTGCCGGACACATCGGCGATACAAAGGAAAATAGAGCCATTTTCCTTGGGGATAATGTCATAGAAATCGCCGCCCACCCCATGGTGGGCGAGGTTGAGGGCATAGACATCCAGCTCATCAAAGCGGGAAAAATCCGAAATCAGCAGTTGCTGCTGAATGGTCTCGGCCACTTCGAGCTCCTTGCGCAGGAACTCCTGCGCCATTTTTTCCTGAAACAATTGCCGGTTTTGGATGGCTACGGCCAGGATATGGCCCAGGGTCTCTATGAAGATCAGGTCGCTGCGGGCCTCGACTTCAGAGTCAGCAAACTCTGCGACCAGGAAGAAGGCCGAAGCCTCGCCCCGGTTGGTGATTGGCACAATATATTCCACCCCCCGCTGGTACAATACTGGATGAAGCGTCGCCGTCACCGGGCTGGTTCCCGAGAGGGGGGTAAATTCCAGCATTGCTTCTTCCGAAAATGGGGAAAAGCCCAGACGAATCCCTTGCACCCAGCGGCCTTGCTCTTCATAAAAGAAAGCCATCTTTCGCACGCCCAGCTGGGCGCGCAGGAGGTTCTGGGCGACCCGGCAAAGGCGCTCGATCTTCAGCTCCGACTGATTGATGGTCCGAAGAATATCCAGCAAAGCGTCTGCTTCCAGTCGCTTCAGATCCAGGAGTTTTTCTGGGTCGTTGGTGTTGTAGACGTTGTGCATGAAGAAATACCGCCAGAGAGAATAACGAGAGGCGGGGCTATCGGCTCGTCATCCTGACCCGCATTCCTGATATGGCCTTTATCGGTTTGCCAGCTTCACATCCAGCGCATCCCGCAATCCAATACCTATCAGGTTGATGGAGACAATGAGCATAATGAGGGCCAGCCCGGGAAAGAAAGCCAGCCACTTCCCGTTTTCAAAGACAATATACGTATATCCTTCATAGATCATACGCCCCCAGGTGGGAATGGGCACCTCTACTCCGATACCCAAAAAGCTGAGTCCGGACTCAATCAGCACGGCCGCCCCAAAGTTGGCGACGGCAATAACAATGATGGGACTCGTCACATTGGGTAGGACATGGCGAAACATGATGCGCCAGGCCCGAAAGCCAAGCGCCCGGGCAGCCTCGGTAAACGGCTGCTCTCGCAGGCTCATCATCTGACCGCGGACGATGCGGGCCACTTCGACCCACATCGAGATCCCGATCGCCACAAAAAGCTGCCAGAAGCCCCGCCCCAATACAAAGCTAATGGCCAAGGCCATGAGCAGAGTGGGAATGGACCACATCACCGACACCAACCACATGATCACCTGATCGACCCAGCCACCAAAGTAACCTGCCAGGCTCCCCATAAACAGGCCAATAGCGAGACTTAGGAGCACGGCCATCAGGCCGATGGACAGGCTCACCCGGCTCCCGAGCAAAATGCGACTCAGTAAGTCGCGGCCATAGGTGTCAGTCCCCAGGACAAAACGTCTCCTCTCGACCCTTGTATCCTCGAGAGCTTGCAGCCGATAAGGCCCAGCCCCAAAACGACTCAGCCGCACGCTATCGGCTTGCCCCTGCCGGTTGACAAAGCAGAGAAAATCTCCCCGAATGACGAGACCAGATGCATCGTCCAGGGGTATGGGCAAAAATTGCTGAGGCTGTCCTTGCCACCATCGCCGCAGCCAGGATACCGCTGGCACATCTGGCTGCGGAACCATCAGCAAGCGAGCCTGCGTCCCCGGCGGCAGCTTGGCCAGTTCCAAAACCTGCAAATTGGCGTGGGTGGTATGGTCCGGACTGATCAGATACCCCAATATAGCGACCAGGACGCACACAGTGGCGTAGACCAGCCCGGCCATGGCCGGGCCGTGACGGCGAAACCTGCGCCAGGCAATCTGTGCGGGTCGCTGCGCCATCAATGCCCATTATGGCGGAGCAGGCCCGCTTTGGTCGCCAGGTAATGATACTGATCCATCTGATCGGTATCGTAAATGGCGGTGCGCACATAATCGCCTTTGGCTTCATCAAACTGCATGACCTGCACCCAGCCCCGGTCGATCATCGTGCGCAGCTCATCAATAACCACCGGCACGGGGGCTTCGGCTTCCTCAACAATATGGACAAAAGACTCTACAAAATAGATCGAATCCAGGATCTGAAACTGTAGGTCCGTCAGGGGGTCTTGGTTCATGATACGGTTCTGCCTTTCCAGGAATAGTGCTTGACCAGATTACCAGCCAGGCCTACCCATAGCACATAGGGCGTATACAACAGCTCCAGCAGGGGCAGGCGCTTAAGTAGCGGAAAGGTATGAAAAAATTTGGCGGCCTGATACATCAGAAGCAGGTCGGACACCCATTTGAGCACCAGCAACTCGGCCAGTAGCAGCCAGTAGGCAGGGTTCCAAATGGCCAGCCCCAGCACCACCGGATAGGCCAAAAAGGCCAGATAGGCGATTACCTGCACCACATTTACCCGCCGGTTGAGGTAGGCGCGGGCCTTACTCACCCAGCGCAGGCGCTGGGCTTTCAGCCGGCCCCAGTCCGACAGGGCCCGGGTCTCGACGATGGCATCGCGGCACTTGGCAAAGCGCAACTTGCGCCCTTTCAGGCGGGCGATCTTCTGGAGCAGGAGTTCGTCGTCGCCCGAGGCGACGGACTCGGTGCCAGCAAAGCCATCCACCGCCAGGAAAGCTTCCCGCCGGTAAGCCATATTGGCCCCGTTGGCCATATTGGGGGCGCCTGCCGCCAGGGAGCCGGCCCCGATGGCCACCAGGCCCATCGACTCCAGCGCCTGGATCTCTTCCAGCCAATGAGGCTGGGCCCGAAGGCGCACGGGCCCCGACACGAGGGCCGTATCGGCGCCAAAGTGATCGACCATCCGGCTGACCCAGTGCGGACCCATGACGCAATCAGCATCGGTCTGGAGGATAATTTCGCCCTGTGCCGCCTCAATCCCCAGCGTCAGGGCCGCCTTTTTGTGCGCCTGAGACACTTCCTCTGGCAAGTCCAGGACCCGCAGCCGGTGATCTTTCAATGCCCGTACCAGGGCAATTTCCCGGGTGGCATCGGTCGAGTGGTCATTGACCAGGATGACTTCCAGGAGATCTCGCGGATAATCCTGCGCCAGAATGGCGGTCAGACACTGGGCTACATGCTCGGCCTCGTTACGAGCGGGAACGACTACGGTTACCAGCGGCCGCGGTCGCGGCGGGGTAGCCGGCGGGCACCCCTGCCGGGCAAAAAACCAGGCATTGCGGCTGATAAAGGCCGCATAGAACCATACGCAACAGGCAAAAAAAACGGCGACGTATTCCATGGGAGCAACAGGCAGGGAACATCAATCTTTATCCGGAGAATGACCGGGGCGAATCCGTAAAATGAACAGGAGTCCCACCAGGGCGGGCAGGAGCAAATTGAGGGCAAAGAGCGTAAAGCTCGCAGCCAGAACCGTGGTGGGGAGCCACCCATAGGGAACCATCACCGCCAGGGCTACGGATTCCCGAATACCCAGTTCGGACAGGGTAATGGAGGGAATCAGCGAACGTACCCAAAAAGCCAGGGCTACCACTGCGTAGGAAAGCGGGAGGACAGACTCTCCCCCAAAGACGTAGAGCAGGCAGACACTCTGAGTAGCAAAGACAGCGTACCGGAGCAGCGCCCAGCCGGTCATGTGAATCAGCAGATACGTGGAAAGGCGGCCCCAGGCCTGGCCCAGGGCGCGCCAGCGGGCAAACAGGCGCAGACGCGGCAACCCCCACCAGACCATTCCGGTCAGCGCAGCGCCCAAGGCCAGGCTTCCTGCGGCCCATACCAGAGGCGACCCCACCACCAAGGCCCGAACCTGAGGAAAGGGTAATCCCGGCCCTGACGCCAGAAAGAGCCAGGCTGCGCCACCCGTCAGCAGGGTAGCCAGCATCTGAGCCAATCGCCCCACCCAGGTGTAGGCCAGCGCGGCCCAGCGCTGGGCCGCAGGCACAAACAGGAGGCGGCCACCATATTCTCCGATCCGATTTGGGGTAAACAAGCCCGTGGTGACCCCGGCCCAGACGGCCCGCCAGGCCGTCGCAAAAGGCATCGGCTCTGCGGTCTGCCGCAAGGGCACCAACCACTTCCGGGTTTCAAGCCCCAGGTTCAGAGGTACCAGGAGCAAGGCGATCAGCAGCCAGCCTTCTCTCCCGGGTACCGGAACAAACATGGCCCAAGATAACCCTCCCGCCTCGCGCTCAACCCAAAGCCCCAGGCAGGTCAATACGACCAGCGTAAGGGCGAGCTGCCCGCCACGAATCCAGCGGCGGGGCAACTTGCCCATGTGGGGCAAGGTTTGAGGGAGGGCCCACTCTTTCATATACTAAAGGTATGGGGTTGGGGGGGGAAAACCAATGTAAGCCCCGCCCGACCTATTACATAGGCGGGGAATTATTTCGTACCTTCCCGGCATGCGCATCATACTCGGCATTGATCCCGGTACGCAGGTAACCGGCTATGGCATCATCCAGGGGCAGGGCAAAAAAATGAGCCTGCTCGCCGCTGGCGTCATCAAGATGGGACGATCCGAACAAACGCATCCGGATAAGCTGAAGCGCATCTTTCAGCGGGTAAGCAACCTGGTACAGGAGTACGAGGTGACCGAGATGGCATTGGAGGCGCCATTTTATGGGAAAAACCCCCAATCCATGCTCAAGCTGGGACGAGCGCAGGGCGTGGCTATGGCCGCAGGGCTGATCCATGATCTCCCGATCTACGAATACGCGCCCCGGAAGGTAAAGGTCGCCGTGACAGGCAACGGCGCGGCCAGCAAAGAGCAGGTGGCCCAGATGCTGCAGCATCTGCTCACGTTTGAGGAACAGCCCCGCTATCTGGACGCCACCGACGGCCTCGCGGTGGCGGTTTGCCACTTCTTCCAGTCCAGGCTGCCTGGCGGCAGCAGCAAGAAGGTAAGTGACTGGGGCGATTTTCTCCGCCAAAATCCCGATCGGGTGCAAAAACGCTAGGGGACCGCGTGCAACGGATGCCTTTTTTGCACGGTCAATTGGACAAGTCATGTACCAAGCTGGCTGACCGATTCGTTGATTCCGTGGACACACCACCTTCCAACCTGAGGTACCTATTCTGACAACCCCTTTGACCTATGAAAAAACCGCTTCTCTACCTGGCGGCTTTGGCCGCATATGCCCTCTTCTCCCCACAGCTTCTGGCAAATGACTGTACCACGGCGGCCTTGCTGACTCTCGGCGTGCCGACGACGGTTGGTGTCTCTGCCAACTGTGATTACTTTTTTGACAGCCAGTATCCATGCGACAACTCCAGTCCCGGAGTAACCTGCTCTGGCGACGCCTGGTTCCAATTTATCCCAGGAGGTGCCAATAACGACATTAACCACCATATTAGATTCACGATCGACATATCCACTGCCCAAGGATCAATGATCAATTGCTACCTTCTGTATTCGGAATCCAAGGACGCTGGTACTGGGCCATGCGAATGGAATAACAATACCCCTTCTCTTACACGTTACAATTCACTTTGCAATGTTTGGTTAGACGATGACAACAGTAACCCAAACGGTCTTGCCATTTTTGACAACTATGGGCTGGATGCCACTGGCACTTTTTATCTGGTGGTAGAACAAATGAGCTCTGTTAACCCGGTAGACTTTACAGTGACAGCCACCCAACTAGGTACATGTAATGCCCCAGCCAATGACGACTGTGCTAGCCCCGAGCAGCTTGGAATTGGGAACGGGGTTGATGCTCAAGCTGCCTTGGGTGCTGGTACGGGTACATGGGCCGATGCCGCCTCTGGTAGCACACAGTGTGCCACCAAAATCCGCATGACCAATTACTGCTCTGGGCTTACAAATCCTCCTACCCCTACAGAAGATCACTATGGGCGGAATTTTGGTGTATCCTGTTGGATGAAAGGAAATATTGGAGATGTAGGCGCACCTATTCCAAGTTCGCAAATGGACAACTTTCTAGAAAACACAGTATACTACCGTTTTCAAGTTCCTGTTAACGCTACAGACTGGTTCATTCACTTTGGAAGTTCCGCTCAATGTGCCCAGCAACCTAACAATACTGCAGTTGCCCTATTTAGCAATCTCGACTGTAGTGATCCTAAAAACAATACACGCCTAGCCACTGGAAAGTTTGCTGTTACAGGCCTCTTACCCTCAGCTGACCTCATCTTGGACGGGGCAAATAATGATGGTAGTGGCCCGGGGATTCCCTTATCGGCGGGCCAAGACTATTTCTTGGTTTTCGATGGAACCAGGGGTTCGCAATGCGACTTTAACTTTCTCATCACCCGCAGCCCCATCAACCCTGTCCTCCCGGCACGTATCACCGCGCTTCAGGGCTATAATGAAGGCCGCTACAACCACCTGGAGTGGATTGCCGAAGCGGGAGCCGATCACGCCTTTTTTGCGATTGAGCGCAGCCTGGACGGGACGGATTTTAGCGAGATCGGACGCATGTCCGTCGCGGGTTTTAGTGATGGTGAGGCCTTCACCTACGCCGATGCCTTTGCCCCGGCAGGCCTGGCCTACTACCGTATCCGCTCGGTGGACATTCAAGGGGGCGAAGCCCGCTCCGAGGTCCTTGCCATCACCCGGGAAGCCCTGGGGCTGGAACTCCTGGAGCTTAAACCCATTCCTACCGCCGATCGCCTGACCCTGACCTACAGCATTGTTTCTGAAAGCCTGCCGGTGGTGGTCCATCTCGTGGACCTGACGGGCCGGCCGATCCTCCGGCAAAGCTGGCAACGGGCTGTGGGAACCCATGAGCAGCAGCTCGATCTCTCCGGCCTGGCCGCAGGGGTATATGTTCTGCAGATCCAGCAAGGCAAGGAGCGCATCATCCGGCGCGTGGTCAAGCAGTAAGCAGTCTGATCAAGCCAAGAAAAAAGGCCTGCTCCTAACCCGGAGCAGGCCTTTTTTCATTTAGCTCCCCAGAAACGAGCGAATATGCGCCGCCAGGGTTTCCATCTCTTCCGGACTCATTTCTACCGGAGGGTTGCGGAAGTTCAGGTCCCCCTCCTTCTGTAAGGGCACCAGATGAATATGGGCGTGGGGGACTTCCAGCCCAAGGACTGCCGTTCCGATCCGCTTGCAGGGTACCGCCTGGGCCAGGGCCCGGGCCACCTCCCTGGCAAAGACCTGCAGGCCCACGTATTGCTCGTCGGGCAGATCAAACAGGTAATCGACTTCCAGCTTGGGGATGGCCAGGGTATGCCCCTTGGTTAGCGGCCGGATATCGAGAAAGGCCAGGAAATCATCGGTCTCGGCAACTTTGTAAGCAGGGATTTCCCCCTGAACGATGCGGGTAAAAATGGAAGGCATAGGTCAAGCGATTGAAGGTAGTCTGGGCCTGCGCCCAAAAGAAACGCCCGGGCAAGCCCGGGCGATAAGTTACAAAACCCCGCATCGAAAATCCGCTATCCGCGGGTGATTTCCAGAATCTCGAAATGCATGGTACCAGCGGGAACCTGTATATCCACCACATCCCCGACTTCCTTACCCAGAATTGCCTTTCCGACCGGGGACTTGATCGAGATCCGACCCCGCTTCAGGTCAGCTTCTTCCTCCGATACCAAGGTGTAGGAAAGGGTCTTGTTTAGCTTCAGGTTTTTCAGCTTTACGGTGGACAGAATATAAGCTTTATGCGTATCGATTTCAGAGGCATCAAGCACGCGAGCACTGGCAATGGTCGATTCGAGCTTGGCAATCTTCAGCTCCAACAAACCCTGTGCATCCTTGGCGGCATCATATTCGGCATTCTCACTCAGATCACCCATTTCCCGAGCTTTCTGAATCTGCTTGGCTATCTCGGCCCGCCCCTTCCCTT
Source organism: Bacteroidota bacterium (assembly GCA_003696875.1). Lineage (GTDB taxonomy): Bacteria > Bacteroidota > Bacteroidia > J057 > J057 > RFHL01. The sequence continues at coordinate 9,938 of RFHL01000204.1, forward strand.
TCAGGTCGGCAAGCTCCTGCTTTAGTTTTTCATACCCTTCTTCCGTCAGATACGTCACGTCACTCATAACTCCTGCAATTAATATGGATCAAGAATATTGCCTTCCGAAGCCTTGGTTATTCGGTTTATCGCATACGCACTCGAAAGACAAATAAAAAAATAAACTGGGTTGACCGAGGCCAACCCAATTTTTCTTATTCAAAGATAAGAATTTTCCTTAAACGTCTATACGCGCACCAAAAACAAATGTTCCTCCAAAGGGATTTGTCGTACGATAGCTCATATCGAGCGAGAAGGCGGAGAAAGACTCGTTTCCATTGGCGTCGAGTTTCCCATTTCGAACCGGGATCTGGAAGGTCGCGCCGGTAGCAAAGCCGGTATATGCATTATAACGGCCATCCACCCCGATGACTTCGCCAAAGATTCCGGGTTCATACAGGAAAGACCCGCGCAGCACCACAAAGTCCTTGTAATTCAGGGCCAGGCCAATGCCCCCTTGGTTGAAATAGAAGGAGTTGGAAATGAAAGCCGCCGTGGTGCTTAGGGTGAGGGCATCCCCAAGGAAGAAATCATAGGAACCTCCCATGCTAAGAACCGTGGGGATCTCAAAGGTGGACGTCGGCAGGTTCACGGTGGAGGTGTAGTCGTTATTGGACTGGAAGAGTACCCGCCCGGCGAGCCCGTCGCCGGAGAATTGCATGGTAGGGCCCACATTTCGCAAGGCAATCCCCAATTTGATACGGTCCTTCACGCCTGCCCGATACTGGATGCCCGCGTCAAAGGCCACCCCGGTCGCCGCCACCTCTGGTGTCGACTGATTAATCACGCGAACAGTGGTTCCTACATGGATACGATCCGTGAACTTCTTGGCATAAGACAAGCCGATGTTGAAGTAGGTCATTCGGAAAGTCCCGAGCTGCCCATCAGGCTGCTGTACGGTGGTCCGAACAAAGTCACCGAGGCTAAAGGCATTCACGTTGAGGCCCAGGGTTCCGGCGTCCGGACCCAGGCTCTGGGAGAACCCAAAAACATTGACCCCGATATCACTGCCGACCAACCAACGGGAATGCGAAAACAGGAGCTCGGTCCCGGTGGTTCGAGCCACGCCAGCGGGGTTTACCATGGCACTTTCAATTCCATCGGTGCTCCCGATATCCAAGCCATTGAGCCCGGAACTACGCGGCATGGTGTTGATCAGGAGTTCGGTCGCTCCGGCCTGTCCCACCCGCTCGGGCTGGGCCTGGGGCATCAGCCAAGCCGCACAGAGAACAACTAGCGTAAGTATTTTTTTCATCTTCGATTGGATTTCGGCTGGAAAAGGGTTGGTACCTCACCGGCTCGCCAGCCGGCGAGCCGGTGAGGTACGTGCTAGAAGTTGTCGAGGTCCAGCTGACGCATGACCGCAAACATTTTGATAATCTTTTCGCCCAGATTCTGCCCGTCGATATTGGCATCCACGTGGATGATATACACCCCACTGGCTACCGGCACCCCGCTATGGTTCTTGAGGTCCCAGTCCTGATCGGGTTCCTCCGAGTCTTTGGTAAATTGCCGGACCAGCTGGCCATTGAGGGTAAAAATGCTGATGCGGCACTTTTGGGGCAGGTTGGTAATCTTAATCCGGTTATCCAGCTGACCACTTTCGTAGGCCGAGTAGGCATAGTAAGGATTGGGAACTACCAGCACCTTTTCCAGGGCATCCTGAGCCACCTCGGTCTGATTGGTTGCTACGGCCTGCTCAACCGTATTGAAGAGGAAGGCAGGCTTGTCGCCAATCCGTCCATCCCGCCCACGGAAAGGCTGACGAACTCGCAGCGACACCCGGGCCTCAGTAGGCATATTCCGAGGATCAGCAAAGTCATAGCCGGTGGCGGCATACGGAATGCCCACCCACGATACATACTTATAAGCGTCCTTGAGATTATGCTGCGTTTGGTCAAAGTAGATCGCAGTGGAGAAGCCACCGGTACCGATCAGGTTCCGGTTGCTCAGGGTATCCCGGATCGAGGCACACCCATCATAAGGCAGATTGGTGACGTACACATAGTGGCGTCCCCCTACCCGGTCAAGGTTTGTTCCCAGCGAGGAGGTGGGATTCCAGATCATATCGTTCCCGCGATTAAGCTGATCCCATTCACTCTCGCCAAAGAAGACATTGAGGCGTGTACCGGTATTTACGTCAATGGCGTATCCGGGGAACCATCCCATTCCATAATCACCCCCATCTTGTGGGGAGGTCTGATCCTCGGGCGTTCCATCTTGGTTGACACTGGTCTTGAACTTGGCGGAGAGGGGCCATGCGCCGGAGCCCAGTGAAGAGTTGGGGCTGGTTTCCACGACGACGCAGCGGGACCACTTGGTCACGTCTGGGGTAAACACGATGTCCACATCGGGCAGCTCATTGAGGACCACCATCTCAGATGGCGAAATCTGACGCTGAGAGGAGGGATTGCCTACAGGCAGACAGGGGGCAATAGCTCCCCCAGTCGGAGAATTGGAGAACCCTCGTGCCATCACAAACGGGCCCCAACGGCCGCCGACGATGTTCTGGAAAAACCCAAACTTATCGTACACACCCAACGACTTGAAGGTCCGGTCGTCTTCGTTACGCAGCCAGTTCCAGATGCCTCCGAAAAAGTCGTCATTGTCGGCTACCCCGGACAACCAAGGCTGAGAATTATCCGCATAGGATACTTCTCCCCCAATAACTCCCATGTTGCCATCTTCATCCAGGGTGTCACCGGGAGCGGTAACATCCCTGACAGCGATGGAGAATCCTCGGTCTTCAACCACTCGCTCTGTACCAACCAACGGCTGAGGACGGGCCCGGGACCCGTCGTTGCGCTTGGCATAGGTCGCCGTATAGATCGGAGTATAGGGGCCGTTTTCGTTATCACTCTCCAGCAGTACCCACTCTGCAAAGATGGAGTCAATCAGGGTGATGCCATTGGTCGTGTCGTTTACCACCACATCAAGCTCTACCAGGGAGTCAGCAGTGATATTGACCCGATAATACTTGGGGAGAACCGACTTGGGGTCGGTGATTTTCACTACAATGGGGGCAGCCCCGGACTGATAGGTGATCGCTTCTACCTGCCCATCGTTTTCGTTGAGGATGGCGGTTTCGGTTTCTTCGGAGATGCGCACGAAGTTCCCTCCGTTACCAATCCCTCCTATCTGGGTTACCGGCAGGCCTTCGCCATAGGTACTGGCGATGACGGTTCCAGCCCGCTCCAGTTCAACCGGGTGCGGCATGGCTGGCACTACCTGGAAGAAGCGGTTGCCTGGGATGAAGTTCCGCCCATCCGAAGAAGTGTCATTGTAGGCGTAGGCAATGACCGCGTAGTAATAGGTCGAATAATTTTTGAGGCGGGTGTCGCTTCCCTGGGCAAAGAGGTCCCGTGTGACCTGCACAGAGTGGGTAATCCCTTCGTCGGCCCCCTCGACCATGACCTGATCGATGATGATGGGGCTGCTCAAGCCTTCCACCCGCTGTTCCTGACGATTGACAATCGTACCGATGCCATCGATGATGTCACACTGGGCCACCACGCGGGCGCGGTCGGGGTCATTAAGCTCATTGGGACCGACGGTCCCGTCGGCCAGCTGGTATACGATATAGCCCTGAAACTCGAAGACAGAGTCAGCTACTTCCTGTGCTTTCAGCACAGGGTCGGCTTGCCGGTAGCTCTCGTTGTAATTGTTACGTACCGTACGCAGCGCCTCAGGATAGCCCCAGGAAATGAGGAGCTCCTGATTGTACTCAGAAACGGTGAGCTCAGGGGCATCAGGCCCATCGAGGAGCTCAAAGTTGTTATCAAACAGGGCCTGAGCAATATCATCCGCGGCAAATAGTTCACAGACAGACCCAAACTGATCATTATAGAAGCCGCGGGCCCACACCACTCCTGTCACGATCTCATTGACGGCTCCGGGCTGCAAGGAGAAGGGACCAGCACTCTGCAAGAAGCGGCGGTCTTCGTTTCGTGGGTTGTCAGCAGCATTTTCGGTCCAGCCAATCCCGGAGCAGGGATCACCAGGGAACATGTAGTTGGTCACCGGTCCGGGGCTACGGGCCCCGTAGCCGGTTCCGTCGCCCCCATTGGTGAAGTTATCTACGATGGGCGTACCGTCTTTCCAGAATCCGGTGAGGTAACCATAAAAGTGCTGGGCGACCTCGGGGTTCCCCACGAGGGAAAAGTCATTGTTGTAGTAGACAAACTTGGACATGATGATGGACTCGTTGGGTTCGTCTACGAGGCCATCTTTATCGTTGTCAATCCCATCGTTGGGGTCGGCGATAGGTCCCTGAAAGAAGTCCACCCCTACTGCAGGCGGATTGAGGCCATAACCGGCCGGGCCATCGTCATTGTTGTCGGCATTATAGGAGTAGCCAAGGCCACGCAGGGTATCACAGCCGACGTAGTCGTCGTTGAATTTCCCTACGTCTGAGTCCACCCATTGCCCCATAAAGGTCTGGTTCAGGGTCTGGCTGGAGCGGTTGACCACCGTCTGCCGGTAGAAGGTCATGTCATTGACGGCATTGGCCGTAGTAAAAGCAAAGGCCAGCATGTGGATCTCAACCCCAATCGGCTCACCGCCCGTCTCGGTATGGACATTCCCCTTATCGTTGATGATCCACCAGATCGCCTGATCACCATCGATCTCCGGGAAATCGCCGTTTTCAGGATTGTAGGAAAAAGGATCCGAATCCACATTGACGAAGGGGGCCGCATAGAGCACCGATCCATCCGGGCGAAAAGCCTCAATAAGCTGACCGTCGGCATCCCGATCCAGTCCCACCTCGGCTCCTACCGCCGGCCAGTTCATGACGTTGGGGTAGTTTTCAGGGTTGTCCAGTGTCCCATCAGACCAGTCAGCCCGGAAGGCATCAATCTCGGTCTTATTGATCTTGAACATCCTATCAAAGCGCTCACATACAGCGGCTTCGGTCCGGGCATCACCTCCGGTAGGGCCACCGGTAAGCGGTCCGGGCCAAAAGTCGATCCCCGATTGGCGGTACGTCTGGGCTGCTACCCGGAGCTGTCCGGCGTCATCCAAGCCTCCAATCCAGAGCGAGCTGGCGAACATGGAGTGCTTGTTGCTACCCTTGGGAATCTCGTAACGGGGATCACCGACAAGGTCCCACCACATATCTCCACCGTTGTGGAGGAGGCAGCGTACGTTGTTGGCGTCCAACTGCGAAGAAGCACTGGGCGGCAGACAGTCGCTCGATACGCGATAGCCACTTACCGTTTTACGCTGTACCCCCACTGGTTCCTTGGCCGGCAGTATTTGCATACTGGCCATCAACAGCCCCACGAGGCCGTAGCTAACTAGGCGTCTCCTATTCATATCAATGCGAAATGTTTACTAAAAGTTGAATCTTACCCCGAGGCGAATCCGGCGCGGGATCGTATAGTTGTTGGGATTGTTTACCCGGGCCCGGTACTGATCGACAAATGCGACCGGATCAATCTGGGTGAGGACAAACTGGTTGCCACTGTCAGAAGACAAGAACCCATCATCATCGGGCAGACCGGTGTAGCGATACACGCCCCGGATGTTTTGGGTATTGAGCGCATTCAGCATCAGGAGGTACACGTTGAAGTCATAGACGCGGCTCTTGGTGCCATCATCCTTCATCTTACCTCCGACCACGAAGCTCTTATCGACTTGCAGGTCCATCCGGAACTGCCAGGGAAGGCGGGCACCATTGGGCGTACCCTGGATCTGGTTCACGATGTTGATACCAGAGGCCACGGAGGGAACCGCCACGGCATTCTTGGTGTAAGGCGTACCCGAGCCCAGTTGCAGGGTCAGGTTGGCCCCGAAGTCCCGCAGCGGATAGATCGTCTTATCCCCAAAGTTGAGGGCTGGCCCCCGGTTGGGGCCGGAGAACCGGTAGTCGATGTTACCCGCGATACGGTGCCGCTGATCGGTGTTGATAGGCAGCGTAGTCCGCAGGATTCCTACCCCTTCGAGGAAGTTGACGACGTTACGAGCAGAGTTGAAGTCGGAGCCGGTAGCATCGGCAAACTGCAGGGTGTATGACGCCCGCATTTGGACGTTGCGCATCCGGCGCATGTCAAAGCTGAAAGAAAAGCCTTTGACCGTACCAAAGTCAAGGTTATCATAGGTATCGTAGGAGAAGGGATACGCATTCGCAAAGCGGCGGAAGCGGATCATGTTTCGCTGCTCCCGATAGAAGGCCGACAGGGTGAGGGCGAGACGCTCGCCAATACGCTGCTTGAAGCCGGCTTCGTAGTCGATCGTAATCTCCGGCCGCAGGTTGGGGTTGATGACCGTCGAGGTAGGGCGGTTCTCCAGGAAGGCATAGTCGGAAATCTGACCAGCCAAGAGGGAGGACTGCGTCGTCAGCAGCTGTCCGGGTCGCTGGGCCAGCACATCATAGTGCGCAAAGAAGAGGGCCATGTCCGAGATCGGGAAAGAAAAGGAGATCCGGGGCATGAAGGTCGTCTGCGGTACATAGTCATCAAAGGACTCGGGGCCTACGCTCTGCGAAGAGGTAGCCGGGATCGGCTTACCGCCCGATACCCGCGCCAACTCGGCCGAGGAGATCGGAGCGCCGCTGGCGTCATACCAAGATTCCCCATTGCGATAGCCCAACACTTCCGTAAAGCCGGTCTCCGCATTCACGTAGGGGACATAATCCTCTCCAATCCCTGCCGGCAGGGTGAAGGCGGGCACCCCGAGCTGCCCGGAGGCCAGCTCGGCCGCCGTGTAAGTCGGATAAAGGGAGTAGGGATCCTTCAGCACCCACTGGTTGGCGTCGAAGCGGTCCACCCGCAAACCTACGTTGAAGATGATGTCTTCAAATTCAAACTTGTCCTGGATAAAGGCCGAGATGTAGGTCGGCGAGAAGGCATTCTCAGGGCGGTTGAGGGTATCGGTAAAGAAGTTACCGGGGAACACCCGATCCGTTTTGTTGCCTTTGAAGTCATAGCCGTAGTAGGTCACCGAAGAGCCGACACCATTGTTCAGCATCTCGTCGGCATTAAAGAAGTCCAGCGAGAATTGCTCGGGCGACATCGCGTCGATGTTGATCCAGTCGGTCCCGTCGACGGGAAGGCCAAGGCTTTGCCGCAGCTGCTGGTCAAAGTACTTCTGGTCCTGGGCCACGTACTTACGGGGCACCGTGATGGTATCATTCCATTCGCCTCCTTGGTTGAGCTCATACACCCAGGTGGTGGGATCATCCTCCAGGTTCAGCAGGTGGAAGTTGGCATACTGCCGCATTTGAGTCCAGAGAAAACGCGTAGCCAGGGAATAAGAGCGCTCTACACGCTGCTCAAATTCGAAGCCGGTCTTGATGTTGTGACCCCGAATCTCCGCAGTGGCCTGACCGGAGAGACGATACTGTTCAAAATCAAACTTCTGATAGGATCCCCGGTTGCTCCCAATCCCGGAAAAAAGGGAATAAATCGAGCGGGGGCCCTGCCCATTGAGAATCCCCTGCCGAAAAGCCAGGTCGGTCAGGTTGGCCAGGTTGTATACCGTCGGATTCGTATTGGTCGGCACAAAACCGAGGTTGGGCACCCCATTGGTGGCCACATAGTCAAAGATGACGTCGTTATAGTTGGCCAGCAGCGGGTTGCGGGAGTCACTCCCATCGAAGGTCAGGTTGTCAAAGGTGTAGGCGATGGTGCGCCAATAGTCTCCCGAGCTGATGTCGGGATCATTGGGGTTACGGCTGAAACCGTAGATGGGCACTTGCTCAAAGTCAAATTTACCCACATAGCCGTAGTCAAAGAAGTTGTCCTTATGCACTGCGTTCTGGAAGCGGCGCTCATACAAGGAGTAATCCCCCTGCAGCGAGTAGAAGAGGTTTTTGATCGTTGAGTTCTGCCCACCGGGGAAGGACTGCTGGAAGCGGAACCAAGCCCGGTAGTTACGCCCTTGAAACTCATCCTGAGGATCCGGAGCAAACAGCATGTTGGCGATGCTCCAGTTGTCAATCTGAATGTCTTCGACATTCCCCCCGACCTTGATCAGGATGTTGTCAGCAGGCTGAAAATCAAGGCGTCCCAGCAGACGGATCCGCTGGCTGGCGTTGTTGATCTTGGTGGGGATGGTTTCAAAGTCGTCGCTGGTCACAAAATTCGCCCGGCTCCGGAAGGACAGCCCATCTTCCGAAATTACCACCGGCGTCTGTTCCAGGTCAGCCAACACCCCGTCTTTAAGGGAGAAGATCCCGCGGGCAGCGGGGTCGCTATCGCGGTTGTAGTCAAACTCTCCATTGAGGAAGAAGCTCAGGATCGAAGACTTAAACTCGGTATCGGTATCTTCCAGATAACGGGTACGGGTGATCAGTGGCCCGCTGAGGGAGACCCCGACCAGGTCGGTGCCGTAGTCATCCAGGTACTCGCTGGTCAGCAGCTCGACGCCTCCAGAGAAGATCGGACTGGGGTTGGCGGTGGTAATGTTGATAACCCCACCAGTAAAGTCCCCAAACTCGGCCGGGGTCCCCCCTGTGATGACCTGGAGCTGGGCGATCGACGCCTGGGGTAGATTGGTCTGACCCCGGACCTTCACCCCGTCGATGTAGTAGACGGTGGAGGTGTTACGAGCCCCACGGATGCTGACCGTTTCGCCTTCATCGGCCTGGAACACCCCCGCGGTCAGGGCCGCAAAGGATTCGACATCCCGGGTACCGATGTTTTTCACCTCTGAGTTGGTAAGGGTAGTCGCTACCACGGGATCTTTCTCGAAAGGCCGTTCTTCGTAAATAATCACGGAGTCCAGCGTACTAGAGATGTCGTCCTGGAAATTGATGGTAATATCCCGGGTCTGGCCGGCGATGACAGATACGCCTTCCAGGGCCTTGGATGCACCGAGATAGCGGGCTTCCACGCGATAGGTCCCAGGCGTTACCGGCTGGATACTGAAGACCCCCGCCGCATCGGTTTGCGTCCCATACGCGACGAGGTCTCCTGAGTAGACGACCACCGTGGCAAAGCCGAGCGGTGCGCCATCCCGGTCCAGCACCTTACCTGCGAGCTTGCCATCCTGAGCCATAAGCGGCCGGACGGCAAGGATCAGCAGGAACACGAAAAAACTCAGTCTTTGTAGCATATTTCCAATAGGCTGTTACATTTAGTACAGGACTCCGAATTAATGAGGGATAAAATAGCCAATGAACTTTCACAATTGCAAATACCCTGTGAAAATTCAGTCGCGCCTGGAAGGTGCCTTTCTCCCCTCCCTTCAAAGCTATTCAATCTCCTTTTCATCTACAGCTAGAAAAGCTGAATTGCGTTACACATTTTTTCCTATTTTCCCCCCACACCTCGCACCAAATCTCCGGGCATGGAGCTCATCTACGACATCGTTCGAAAGCTAAAAAGGCAGGAAATACGCCAGGTAAGGCAGCTTATCACGCATACCGCCTTTGAATATGACAAGATGGGCAAACTCTTCGACTTGGTTACACGCTATGAGCAGCAGGATGAGGCCTTCTATTCCCAAAAGATCTATGGTAAAGACCCTGATAATATCTTCAGGGTGACCAAGTCCCGGCTCAAGCGAATGCTGGAAAATGTCCTGCTAAATGACAAGAGCCTGAACAGTTATCCTAAACCCATCAGTGCGCGGCTGCAAATAAGGAAAAAAATCCTGCAGGCGGAAATCCTCCTGGGCCGCGGAGCGTATCTGGCCGGAAAAAACCTGCTGCAGCAGGTGATCGCTCAGGCCCGGCGCCACGATCTGAATGACGAGCTGTTTCAGGCTGAAATGCTGCTGTCCCGCACCCAGAGTGTCCGTCTCTCGGTACGGGAGTATGAGCAGCACACCCAGCGTCTGCTGGAGCTCAACCGTTTGCGGGCTTCGATCCAGGAAGCGACCATCCTTTATTATTCGATCTCCAACCTACTGGGTAATCAATCCCTCAAGCCTCGGGAGCAAGAAGAGGTGCGCCAGTCTATCGACCGGATGGCTGCGATCTGCGAAGAGACCCAGCATCCCCCGATTCGCCACCTCTACTATCTGGCCGAAATCTATTACCATCAAGTGGCCCATACCTACGAGCAGGCCCTGGCCTTTTGTGAGTCCTATCTGGATCTGCTCAAGCGGGAACCCGAGCTGCGTACGCAGCAGCGCCTTGCCGCTGCCTATGGGCAGCTGGCTCAGGTCCACCTCAACCTACAGCAGTTGGAAGAGGCCAGGCGTTATGCCAACCTGGCTCTAAAGACCTTTTCGCCCGAAGAGATGAACTACCTCCGGGGCCTGGAGCTGATGTTTGTAATTGACTTTCATGCAGAAGCCCTCGAGCAAGCCGAAGCACACGTATCGGTCGCCATGGCCCATCCTGAGTTTCAGGCTTCGCGCATGCTCACGGCCCGCTGGCATTACTTCCGGGCCTGCCTGTTGTTTAAGCAGGGCGCTTTTCAGGAGGCCTATCTCGCCCTCAATGATACCACCCCCCTTCTCTCAGACAAGTATGGACTCAACCTGAATATCCGGCTGCTGGAGATCATGCTTCTATATGAACTGGAGCATCTGGATATGCTGGAAACCAAAATTTTGAATATGCGCCAGTTTGTCAAGCGGACCCAGAAAGCCGAGGCGCTCTCCCGCCCTCGGGCACTGATTCGCCTGCTGAGCACCTGGCACAAGCATGCCTATGACAGGGCTCAAACATTGGAGGATGCCCAGGAAGAACTGCGCATCCTCCAGGCCAGGCATCATGGCCAGCCCGGCGTAGATCTCATTCGGCTCGATACATGGCTACAAAAACGCGGTGGCCATGGTACGTAAGGCCTCACAAACCAGATAAGTCAGATCAAGAGGCTGATTATCAGCCGATTTTGCCCCAAGGCCTGGCTCCGGATAAAACCTTGGCAGACTTGGTAAAGCGTAAAATAGCCTGTCCCCCCCTTCACGCTATGGAACGCTATTGTCCGCTCACCCGAAAGTGGGTATCTTCAAAGATCACGAGGGTGCGGGTGAGCAGGTGTCCCTGAACCAGGCGCTGAACGCGGAGACTCTCGTTTCCCTGCGGCTCTTGTGTCTGAGCGCTATGCACTCCAGATGGCATAAAGCTTGCCCCCGAGCTAGGGGCGGCAGTCGAGGTGATCCCAGGCGCATGGAAACCCGACAGCCACATCAGAAGGATAAAAAGTACTTCCATAAAAGCGGACATTACAGATAAAACGGCAGAGGATGTGGACCCAAGGCACAAAAAGTGACGACTGCTGGGCAGCAGGTAGCGATCTATTCTGCGCCTGTTTTTGAAGCTGAAAAAGGGGACGCCTTTTCCCCAAAATGAAGATAGGCACAGACTTTAGCCTTGAAAACCAAAAATAGAAACGCAGGTTACAGCACCCCCGTGGCCTTTGTAGCAGGGAACAATGATATCTATCTCAAAAAGAGTAACTTACCCCCTATGGTTGATTACACAGTTTGGTGCACTCATTCGGACTTCCTGCCGGAAAAACAGTGACCTCAACGATGCCGGCGCGTACCAATGCAAGCCTCTATGCGGGAGAGTCCGCCAAAAGCCATACATTTGATCAGATCGCGCGCCAGGCGCCTGCACCTGCCGGGCGATGTATCCCATACCTGTAGATTACCCTATTTCTCATGAAACATCTGAAAATTCTGACCGGCTTGTTGCTCGTCGCAATCATTGCCGTCGCCTGCGCCAAAGTACCCTTTACCGGCCGTCGTCAGGCCCGGCTGCTCCCCAGCCAAATGATGAACTCGATGAGTTTTTCCCAGTACGGGGACTTCCTCAACCAACATGATGTCGTATCCTCGGGCACGGATGTCCAGCGCGTGCGAACCATCGGTGACCGCCTCACCCGGGCGGTGGAGGTGTATTATAAGGCCCAGGGATGGGAAAGCCGTTTGAAGGAGTTTGAGTGGGAATTTAATGTCGTGAATGATCCCACGGTCAATGCCTGGTGCATGCCCGGGGGCAAAGTGGTGGTCTATACCGGCATATTGCCGGTTGCGCTCAACGACGACGGCCTCGCCGTCGTCATGGGCCACGAGATCGCCCATGCCCTCGCACACCATGGCAATGAGCGTATGAGCCAGCAGCTCGCGGTCCAGCTCGGCGGCCTGGGTTTGCAGGAAGCCCTGCGCACCAAGCCTCAACAAACCCGCGACATCTTCATGGGCGCCTATGGTGTCGGGGCGCAGGTAGGGGCCTTACTGCCCTTCAGCCGGCTTCATGAGTCCGAAGCCGACCGTATCGGCCTGATCCTTATGGCCATCGCTGGCTACAACGTCGATGCCGCGCCGGCTTTCTGGGACCGGATGCAAGCAGGCGCCGGTGGCGCTCCCCCCGAGTTTTTGTCTACGCACCCGTCGCCAGATACCCGCAAGGCCAACCTCCGAAAGTGGGCTTCGGAGGCGCGGGCCGAGGCCCAGAAATACACCATAGACTAGGTACGCCCATGCCTAGGGACTTACCAAAAGCGGCGACCTCGTGG
>RFHL01000205.1 GCA_003696875.1 Bacteroidota bacterium
GGCGGGCACCTTTGCCCGCTGGCTCATGCCGTGGTTTTACCTGGTCTTCATGGCTTCGCCCCTCTCCTATCTGATCGACATCCGCCGCAAGCTGCGGGTCTTTCTCTACTACAACCTGGCCCTGTTTCTGCTGCGCCTGATCGCCATCTGGGGTGCCGGCACATGGCTGGGCGACCCGGTCCTGACGGTACAGGTCTTCAGCCTGGTGGGGGGGATCCTTACCGGAGGCCAGCTGGCGTATCTGCTTTGGCTGGGTGGAGTCTGGGGTCAGGGGAAAAGTCGCTGACGCAGCCAGTTCCCGCCGGCCTGCCGGCGGTAGGCGATGCGGTCGTGCAGGCGGCTGGCCCGCCCCTGCCAAAACTCGATGTAGTCGGGGACCACCCGGTAGCCGCCCCAGTAGGGCGGGCGGGGGACTTCCCCTTCGTCCCCAAAGCGCTGCATTACTTCCTGAACCCGCTCGGTGAGCGCTTCCCGGCTAGGGAGCACCTGGCTCTGGGACGAGGCCCAGGCGCCTACCCGGCTGCCGCGGTCGCGGCTATTGAAGTACTCGTCCGACTCGGCCGCGCTTACTTTCTCCACTTGACCCTCGATCCGAACCTGTCGCTCCAGCTCAGCCCAAAAGAAGTTGAGGCATACCTGTGGGTTGGCGGCCATTTCTTCCCCTTTGCGGCTTTCGTAATTGGTGTAGAAGACGAAGCCCTGCTCATCAAAGCCCTTGAGCAACACCACCCGCAGGGTGGGGCGGCCATTTACGGCCGTGGCCAGTGACATGGCGTTTGGCTCGGGCACCTCGGCCTTTACGGCCTCCTGAAACCAGCTTTCAAACTGCTGAATGGGATCGGGGTGGACTTGTTGTTCGTCGAGGGCGCCCCGCAGATATTCGGTACGGAGGGCGGCCACTTCTTTTCGGATAGACATGGTAGGCGATTGGAATTGCAGGATATTTCCTGCCAGAAAAAGATGTGCAAGAAAGGCAAGAACGGGGTAGGGCGGAGGCCTAAAAATACGAAAATCCCGCCTTCCAAACGAAGAAGGCGGGATGAAGTTTCTTCCAGAATGAGGAATGCTAAAATGGTACTACTCTCCTTCCGGCAGCAACAAACCACTGAGCCGCATCAGTTCGACTTCATTGACCTTGACGTCAAAGCGGGCATTGTTGAGCTGGATCTCGGCATTGAAGAGGTTGAGCTGGGCCTCGCGAAAGGCGAGGCCAGTGGCTTGCCCCAGATCATAGGCATCCCGGGTGCGGGCAAAGTTGAGGCGGGCCGCCTCCAGGCGGGCCTGGCTCAGGTCCAGTACCTTCAGGTTGTGGCGGTAGGTCGCGTGGGCCTTGCGCAGGTCGCGGATCAGGTTCTGCTCCGTCTCCCGGTACTGCAGGCGGCTGTTGGCGAGGGAGACCTCGGCATTCTGGATGTTGCGGCTCACCTGGTTGCCATTGAAGATGTTGAAGGAGAGCGTCGCCCCGGCGGCCAGCCCTACCGACTCGATGGTCCGGGCAAAGGAAATCGGCCCGTTGTTGGCGTAGTTGTAGCCGTAGGAGGCATTGAGCGAAAGGCGGGGATAGCGGCCCGACTGGGCTACGCGCAGGTTGAGCTCGGCCGCCTGCCGCGCTTCTTGTGCGGCAAGGAGTTCGGCATTGTTTTCCCGCACATACTGGGCGAGAACTTCCCAATCGAGGTCTCCACGCAACTGGAGCAGGGTCTCCACCTCATAGCGGGCTTCGATATCCTGACCCAGGAGGGCATTGAGGTCGCGGCGGGCATTGTCCCGCAGCAGAGCAGCCTGGGCCAGGGCGATGCTGTCGGCCTGCAGGTCGACCCGGGCGTTGAGGACGGCCAGACCGGTGGCGCTCCCAAACTGGGCCTGGTTGCGCACCTGCGCCAGGCGGGCTTGTGAGCGGGCCAGGCTTTGCTCCTGTAGCGCATAGGCCAGCGTCTGCCGCCCCAACTGATAGTAGCCCAGCATCACCTGGGCCAGCGTCGCCTCGATGACGGCGCGGGTCTGTTCCTGCGTCAGGGCTGCCTGGCTCTTGAGGACCCGGTAGCGGTAGACATTGCCCAGCCCGTCAAAGACGGTGTAGGCGACGCCCAGAGAGCCCCCAGCCGAGGAGGTTTGCAGGCCGTTGATGGAATTTTCCACGAGGATGGGGGCCCCGGTATTGGGATCGGTGCCGGTGATGAGTTCGGCCGTGGCGTTGTTGTTGTTGTAATTGGCATTGCCGGAGAGGGTCACCGCCGGCAGCAGGCCGGCGGCCCCGGGATGGGCGCTGTTCTCGGCGATGCGGGCATTGTTGCGGGCGACCTGTATGCCATAGTTGGCATTCAGGGCCTGGGCGACGGCCGCATCCAGGGTCAGAACTTCCTGGGCCCTGAGAGGGCCGCCCAGCAGGCTGAACAGGAGCAGCACGCTCGCCGCAATGATGAGGGATTTTATGGTGGAAAAGATCATAGGATCAAGCTTAGAAAATGGCGGTGAGCAACAGGATGAGTCCGACCAGCGCCAGGGGCAGGGCCAGCCAGAGTACATAGTAGGTCTTGCGGCCCGGATTGGCCGGCTCCAGCTCGACCGGGGCGGGGCGCTTGCCTTCCCATAACCAGACGGTGAAGACCTTGTACTGATTGAAAATCGATAGGATGACGGGCAGGGCAATCAGGATGACCACGGTAGCTGCCATCAGGCCAAAGGCAATGGAAGCAGCCATCGGGATGAGGAATTGCGCCTGAAAAC
Source organism: Bacteroidota bacterium (assembly GCA_003696875.1). GTDB lineage: Bacteria > Bacteroidota > Bacteroidia > J057 > J057 > RFHL01. The sequence goes on from RFHL01000205.1 coordinate 2,728, forward strand.
TGCGCTCCAGGATGAGCGGCCCCAGGCCGGCGATGGTGGTCACCGAGGTAAGGAAGATCGGCCGGAAGCGGGACACGGCGGCTTCTTCCAAGGCCTGGTAGAAGGGCTTGCCGTCCTTGATCAGGCCGTTGAAGGCACTCACCATCACCAGGGAGTCATTGACCATAATCCCGATAAGACCGATGATACCCAGGCCGGAGAAGATAAAGCTGATGGGCATCCCCAGGAGGCCGTGCCCCAGGATGACGCCGACCAGCCCGAAGGGCAAGGTGAGCAGGACCGCTATCGTCTGACTCACGGACCGGAAGGTCAGCATGATGATGGACACGATCAGAATCAGGGTGATAGGGAAGACGAGTTGCCCGGATTCCTGGGTCTTGCTGTTCTCCCGCACCTGCCCTTCAAAGGAAAAGCGCACGCTGGGATAGGTCGCCAGGATCGGCGGTAGGATCTCGTTTTCGATCGTAGCCAGCATCTCGTTGGTGGAGACATCGGGCGAGGCCAGGTCGGCCTCGACCCGGATTTCGCGCTTGCCGTCCAGGCGGTTGATGGCAATCACCCCCCGCTCAATGTCAAAGTCGGCAATCTCCGACAGCGGATAGGTGGCCCCGTTGTTGGTGCGGATGCGCATGTTTTCCAGCTTGCCCACCGACGAGCGGTCGTTGGCGTCATAGCGCACCCAGACCTTGACCTCGTCCTGCCCGCGCTGCAGGCGCTGCACCTCGGCCCCGAAAAAGCCTTGCCGCACCTGTCGCACCACTTCCTGGTTGTTCAAGCCCAGGAGGTAGGCTTTCTCTTTCAGGCGCACATCCACCTCGCGCAGGCCCTGCTGGTTGTTGTCCGAGACGTCGCGCAAATCCGAAAGGGCATTCAGCGCCTCCTTCAGAGACTCGACGGCGGCAATCACTTCGTTTTGGTTGTCGCCATACATGGCGATGGAGACGGGCTTACCAAAGGGTGCGGCGATAGAGTAGGTCAGGGTCTCTGCCCCGGGAATGGCCCCGGCTTTTTTCCGAAAGGCGTCGGTGATGGTGAGCGAAGGGATGCCCCGGGTTTCGCCATCGACCAGATTGACCAGGAGATTGCCTTCGTAGGTGGAGGGACCCAGGTTGTTGCTCACGATGGAGACGATGTCCTTGCCGTCGGGTCGGGTGGCCTTGATGCTGTCGTTGACGGCCCAGATAGCCTTCTCAATATGGTCCAGCCACTGCTGTGTGACCGGCTCGCGGGTGCCGGCCGGCAGCTTGAGCCGCACCGTCACAAAGTCACTTTCGATAAAGGGAAAAATGGTGGTCTTGACCATGCCGCCACCCACCAGCCCGAAGCTGAGGATGAGCAGCGCAATGGGAATCATGATTCCCAGGAAGTTATGTCGCAGGAAAAAGCGGAGCGAAGGGGCATAGAGCCGGTCCTTCATCCAGTCCATGAAGTCCCAAAAGGCATGTTGCACCCGCATCAAGGAGCGCTCAATACGCGCCATGAAGCTCGGGTCGGTGTCCAGATTGTAGTCGGGACGGGACTTTTGCTTCCGCAGGGCCTTGGAATGGGCGATGTGGCCGGGGAGGATAAAGGTTCCTTCGATCAGGGAGAAGGTCAGGGTCAGAATGACGACGATGGAGAGATCGGAGAAGAAGTCGCCGGTGATCCCATCGAGGAAGAGGAAGCTGCCGAAAGCGACCATCGTGGTCAATACCGCCGACACGACGGCAGGTAGCACTTCCATGGTGCCATTGACGGCCGCCCGAAAGGGCGACTCGCCCCGTTCCCAGTGCTGGTAGATATTTTCCGAAATCACGATGCCGTCATCGACCAGAATCCCCAGCACCAGTATCATCCCGAAGAGGGAGATGGCGTTGATGGTGAGGCCCACGGCAATCCCGGTCATAAACATCCCGAAAATCGAGATCGGAATGGCCAGGGCCACCCAGAAGGCCAGCCGGATCTGCAGAAACATGGCCAGAATGATCACCACCAGCACGAAGCCGATCAGGCCGTTTTTGACCAGCAGGTCGATCCGCTGCCGTAGGATGATGGAGCCGTCATTGATGATGACGGCCTGCACGAGCTCATTCTCGGCGTTGAAGGTGGCGATGTAGTCGTTGATAAAGTCGGAGATGAAGAGCAGGCTCTCGTCGTTGGTGTTACTCGCCTCGATGCGTACCGCGGGCTTACCGTTCACGAAGACGCGATCGGGCGTATCGGCCCAGTCGTCGCGAACCTCGGCCACATCCCGCAGCCGCAGGCGGCGGCCGTCGGGAGTCGTGGCGACGAGTATATCGACCAGGTCATCGGCATAGTACCCCTTGGAACGCGAGCGGATGAGCAGTTCCTCCCGCTCCGACTTGATGGTGCCCCCGGTCAGCTCGATGTTGGCGCGCTGTACGGCCTGCACGATCTGGTCAAAGGTCAGGTTGTAGGTGCGCAGGGCCTCCTCGCTCACCTCAATGCGGATCTCTTCTTCCGGAAAACCGGCGAGATTGATCTTGGAGATACCGTCCACCGCCAGCAGATCTGACTCGATCTGCCGGGCAAAGCGCTTCAGGGTGCGCAGGTCGGTATCGCCGCTGATGGCAAAGTTGATCGCCAGCGTCAGAGCCTCCCGCTTGAAGATGATCGGCGGCTCCATGGAGCCGGGGAAGGAATTGATCTGATCGACGGCATTCTTGACGTCGGCCAGGACCACGTCGATGTTGTTGCCGCGCTTGACCTCGATGGTCACCGAGCCGCTGTTTTCGCTACAGACCGAGGTAACCCGGTCGATGCCCGTGAGCCCCTGCAGGTTGTCCTCGATCTTGGCGACGATCCCTTCCTCGATCTCAGCCGGTGAGGCACCGGGATATACGGCCTGCACGACGATAAACTTGGTGTCGCTCTCGGGGAAGAAGGTCGAGCGGGTATTGAGCAGGCCAAAGACGCCAAAGATGGCGATCATGATCATGAGGAGGTTCCCCGCGATCGGATATTTGATAAAGTAACCTATGAATCCTTTCATGAGATATTCGGCGTTGGATAGCGGGAAATGACTTACTCAGCCGCCGGCTGAAAAGGAGCGACCTTCATGCCTTCGTAGGCGCCTACGAGGCTTTGACCCAGCAGGGTCGTCCCCGTCGGAATTCCCCGTACCACCACCGTCTCGGTCCCATAGCGCACAGGCTGCACCGGGTGCAGGGCCAGCATCGAGTCGCGTACCACAAAGACTGCCTGCTGATCGATCAGCAGCGCCCGGGGGATTTCGGTTACGGCTTCCAGAGCTCGGCCGGCGACCTCGCCGCTCAGGTACATGCCCTCGCGCAGGCCACGCCCGCTGGTATTGATAAAGACCTTGGCAGTCTGGGTGTTGGGGTCGATCTGATTGCTGATCCGGTTGACTACCCCCTGCCAGCTGCCGTCGAGGTTGGTGGAGCGCAGCGTCACCCGGTTGCCGGCCTTGAGGTATTCCAGGTCGCCCAGCGATACGGCCGCCTCCAACTCATAGCTGTAAGGGTTAAAAAATTCGCCCAGCTTTTGCCCGACCCGCACCAGGGTCCCTTCCTTGATGTTGGCCTCGGCCACTACCCCGGAGAAAGGGGCCTTGATCACATACTTACCCAGACGAGTCTCCTGGCTTTGTATGGTGTAAAACAGGTTATAGAGGTTGCGGGCTGATACGAAATACTTTTCGCGCTCATCGACCGGCTCTGGCAGCGCGGCCAGCGGCTGGGCGGGATCAAACTGAGCGAGGTACTGCGCCCACTGAGGGAAGCTTTCGGGATAGTCGGTCTTGAGATCCGGAAGCATGAGGGTGATCTGGTTCATCAGGCTACTCTTCTGCGCGAGCAGAGAGAGGCGTGCTTCCTCATCGTCGACCCGGAGCATGGTCTGGCCTTTCTGGAAGCTGTTGCCTTCGCGAAAGCGGTCCCCTTCCTTGAGGATGCCGCCGACCTCGGCAAAGAGTTCGACCCGCTCCCGGGCGCTGAGGCGGCCGGTGATTTCGATGATGGAGGGCAGGTCCTGCTGCCGGCTCGTCAGGGTACGCACCTGCTTGATGCTCACCCCCGGCGCGTTGCGCTCGGAGGGGGGGCGGTTCTTACCCATAAAGGAGGCGCCGAATCCGGCCAGGATGAGGAGGGCAATGCCGAGTCCAATGCTGAGCTTTCTGGACATGGTGGTGGAGGTTCGTTTGGAGGAAAATAGATTTGTTACAAATCAAACTAAATATGGGAAAGCCGCGGGCAACCTGCCCGCGGTACATCAGCCATCCGGAATCTGAAGATTTTGGAAAATCCGGCCCAGGACCTGCTTGCAGAGCGAGAGCTCGGTTTCGCTTACTCCGGCCGTCGCCTCAGTCATCAGGGCCTCAATATGCGGCAGCAACTCATGATAGAGCGCCCGCCCGTGGCGGGTGAGGTAGATCCGGCGGTTGCGCCGGTCTTCCTCGTCCACAATGCGTACCACAAAATTCTGATCCTCAAGGCCATCTATGGCCCGGGTGACCGAGGTTTTGTTGCGGCCCGCGATGCGGGCCAGATGCTGCTGGTTCTGCCCGTCTTGCGTCCAAAGGTGCACCAGCACGATCCAGTGATCGGGGCTGATGTCATAGCCCGCCTCCCGCAGCTTGCGGTGCAGGGCCTTGCCCATCACTGATCCAGTGCGCGCGATATGGGCGCCGATGGAGTCTTCGAAGGCTTGGAAATCCAGAGGCATAGGCTGGCGCAGCGGCAAAATTAGTTACAGGTGCAACTAACACCATTCGCCGCTGATTGTTTCTATCCCGGCCCCAAAAAATGGATTTTTTTTCAGTCCAGCCGCAGGCCCACCGCCGGATCCCAGAAGAGGGCATCGAAATCGACTACGCGATCGTCGATGACCCGTACCCCTTCGGCTTCCAATTGGGCGGCCATTGGCCGCTCGGAGGGGAAGTGGTGCCGCCCCGTGAGCAGGCCCTGCCGGTTTACCACCCGCTGCGCCGGTACATCGGGCATCAGGGCGGCGTTGTTCAGGGCGTAGCCCACCATACGGGCACTCCCGGGACTTCCCAGATAGCGCGCGATGGCCCCATAGGTGCTCACCCGACCCCGGGGGATCAGCCGCACGACATCGTAGACATCCTGGTAAAAATCGCGCATGGATTGGATTGCCTGTCGGCGAAAAGGAAAGGAGCCCCCCAAACGGGTGGCCCGGGGCCATCTATTAGGCCGGCTGAAGGTACATGTCCTTCCGCTGTTCCCGGATGGCCTCATCCTCCAGGTAGTCGTCGTAGGACATGAGCTTATCGATCACGCCCTGGGGCGTGATCTCAATGATGCGGTTGCAGACCGTCTCCATAAAGGCATGGTCTGAACTGTTGAGCAACACCATGCCCGGAAAGTCAATCAGGGCGTTGTTAAACGCCTGAATGGCCTCCAGGTCCAGGTGGTTGGTCGGCTCGTTTACGATCAGGAAATTGGGCTGCTGCAGCATCATCCGGGCGATCATGCAGCGCATCTTTTCGCCCCCCGAGAGGACATTACACTTCTTGAGTACCTCTTCGCCCGAAAACAGCATTTTGCCCAGAAAGCCCCTCACAAACTCCTCCTCCTGGTTGCTGGAGTACTGCTGCAACCACTCGATCA
>RFHL01000206.1 GCA_003696875.1 Bacteroidota bacterium
AACTGCCCCAGGGCGTTTACCTCCTGCAGGTGGAGACGACCGAAGGTCGCTGGATGCAGCGGATCGTGAAGCAATAAGCTTCCATTTTTCCTCGTATGTTTAGGAGTCTGCCCCAGATGGGGCAGACTCCTTTTTCGTCTCAGGCCCACATTCGAGTCATACTTCCTGACCCCTTCCCCCATGAAAACCCATGTCCCTCTGAAATCGGCCGTGACTCTGGCCTTCATCGCCCTGGCAAGTATGATGGGTCCCAGTGGACATGCCCAGGTCGTGCCCGGAAGCTATATGCTGCAAAATCGCGGTCTGGTCAACGGATTCCTGGCCTGGGAAAACGGCCAAGTTGGCGAAGGCATTACGCCTCAAAACCTGGAGCCCGGGGCCTGGCAGATTGAGGCCCTGGACAACGGCTTTTTCCGCTTGCGGAAAGGCGGCCTTCCCGGTCATTACCTCCACACCGAAACAGGCCCTCTGGGGTGTAGCCCCGTGCCCGACACCTACTGGAGTGCCCACTGGGCCATCGAAGCCGTCCCTGGCACCGGCGCTTTCCGCCTCCGCAACCGCTATCGGCCAGACCAGTACCTGCACATGGAGCCGGGCCGTCTGGCTTGTGGCCCCCTCTCCCCGGAAGCCCCAAGTGCTCAATGGGACCTGCTCCCGGCATTTCGGCTGAAAGTCTTGTATGTTCTACCGAGGGGAGAAAAAGCCAAACCGAAAGCAGCCGAAGCGCTGCGGACCATCATGGCCATTGTTCAGACCCATTATCTGGAGCAGTTGGGGGTAACCTTTGAAATGGATGAAGATTTCTTCGCCACCACCCGGACCCGCCTGGCGCCCAGCCAGGCGGTCGATTGGGATACCAATGTTTCCTTGATTCTGGGTTTTGAGGAAAGTGCTTACCAGAGCCGGGGCAATCTGGTGTATTCCGTTTTGGAAGGTACAGAAGGGGCCGCCGGGGGCAGCTGGAACATCGTCAAGATGACCGGCGGTTTCTGGGAAACCGCCTACCAAACCTATCAGACTGAGCCACATCGCCTCAATCAGGTGGTCCACGCCTGGTCGCATGAGCTGGGCCATGCCTTTGGGCTGCTCCACACCGAGGCCGCCACCAGGCCCTGCCTGGAGGAGAAGGGCCTATTCCTGCCGCCCCTCCCCAGCTGCATCATGCAGAAACAAGAAGACCTGGGAGCCGTGTACAACTATCCCTTCATAGAAGTGGAGAAAAAGCTACTCCTCGACCGGGCCTTTTCCCAAGAATACCGGGACTGTGCCCCTTTGCGATCCTTGCGCCCTTTTCCTACGACCCATTTGTTTCGGACCCGAATTCAGCCCTACCGGAATGGCCCTCTCCGTACCATCTCAATAGTGGAATTCTGGAATGCCGGGGGCGTCCATGGCACCCTAAGCCTGCAGCCAGATGGACAATGGCTGGAAAGGGATGAGGCCGGAAAAGAAAGGTATCGCTTTCAGGAGGTGAGTCGAAGCCAGGATATCATCCAGCTCTTTGACAACACCCGAGGCGTGTATCTCGACATCAACCTGGTGGACATGCAGGTCTGGTACCGGCGCGAGGCAGGTGGGAACAAGTCTCCGCTGTACGAGATCATCTGGACTAAGGGATGAAACGTTCGAAGTACCGGATATGAGGTTGGAAGCCAAGCGGCCAATGCATGTCTACGTGCTCCATGACTGCCTGGAGTAGCGTTCCGGGTTCCATAGCATCTGGCTCTCAGGGCCATACCAGCCGTACCTGCTCCGCCCGGATCACCAGGACCCAGGCGACAAACTGCTCAGGATGCTCCAGGATCAGTCGTCGCCCCTGCCGGGTTTTCAGGCGGGTGAGGGCCGGCCCTTGCCAGGGCCAGGGATCGGGCGCCGCCTGCCCGCGCGGCAGGTGCAAGAGGGCCAGCCATGCCGGTCCCGCCCCACCCCGGGGCGGGGCGATGGGCGTGAGGCTATAACAAGTTAGCCCCGCCGGCAACGCACAGCTTTCCGGCGGCGAGCCGCCCGCAAGACTCAGCCAGCCCAGACGGGCCACCTGTCCTGATCGACAGGCCCGTACAGCCTGGCTCAGGGTCTGGATGGCGGCGGCAAAGGCCGCCTCCGAAAGGCCCGCATCCGCAGCCGTGGCTGTCACCGGCAGGGACTGCGCCCCGGCTCGCGGCAGCGAGCCCAGGGTGAAGATCAATAAACAGAGGGTCAGGTAGGCGTGCTTCATCGTACGGGCGGTTGAAGGAGAGGCTTTCCTCTTCGGTCACCCAGCCGACGGCAAACGTAACCCCTGCCCTACTCTGCTTGCAGATGCAGATCGAAGTAGCGGCGAATCTTGGTGAGCAGATGGGCCCGGTCCCGTCCCCGCACATTGTGCGGGTAGGTGGGATAGGGGTAGTAATCGATCTGCACATCCAGCTGCTCAGCTTGCCGGATCAAACGCAGGCTGTGCTGAGGCAAGACGGTGGAATCCTGGAGTCCGTGAATCACCAGCAGCTGCCCCTGCAGCTGATCGACATAGGGCACCAGCATCGCCTGTTCGTAGCCCTCGGGATTTTCCTGAGGGGTATCCATGTAGCGCTCGGTGTACATCACCTCGTACTGACGCCAATCGATGACGGGGCCTCCCGCTACCCCCACGGCAAAGGTACCGGGTTGTCGCAACATGAGCGAGGTGGTCATAAAACCACCATAGCTCCAGCCGTAGACGCCCAGGCGATCGGCATCCACCCAGGGCTGGGCCTTGAGGTAGGCGACTCCTTGCAGCTGATCCTGCATCTCGGCTGTGCCCAACTGCCGGTAGATGGCCTGCTCGAAAGCCAGGCCACGGCCGGCCGAACCACGCCCGTCGACCGTCAGGACGACATAGCCGCTCTGCGCCAAGTGATGAAGGAAGAGCTGGGCTCCGCCCAGCCAGCGGTCCTGGATGAGCTGGACATGGGGACCATTATACAGATACACGATGGCAGGATAGCGCTGCGCCGGATCAAAGCCCACCGGCTTGATGAGGCGGGCGTAGAGCGGAGTCCCATCCTCGGCCTCCAGGGTCATGATCTCCATCTCTCCCAGCTCATATTCGGCCAGAGGGTTAGCCGCCTCGTGCAGCACCCGCAGCACTTCGCCTTTCTTGATGTCAAACAGCTGGGTACGGCCTGGCAGGTCCCGGCTGGACCAGGTATCAAGCAGATAGCGACCCGACGGGTCGACCTGTCCCCGGTGTACGCCTGGCGCCGTGGTGAGGCGCTCCAGGCTGCCATCCTTGAGTTTCAAGCGGTAAAGGTGGCGCTCCAACGGGCTTTCTTGGGTCGTAGTAAGGAAGACATACTTGCCCTTTTCGTCAAAACCATTCAGGCTGCTGACCTCCCAGTCTCCCTCGGTGAGCTGGCCCAGCAGGGTCCCATCGGTGCGGTAGTGATACAGATGCTGGTAGCCGTCCCGCTCACTGAACCAAAGAAATTCCTCCTCCTCGCCGGGGATAAAGATAGGCCCGTGCTCGGGCTCGACGTATTTGTCGTTGGTTTCGGTGAAAAGGGTGCGGAGCAAGGCCCCGGTGGTGGCGTCGTACTCTTGCAGCCGGGCCTCATCCTGGGCCCGGTTGACGAGAACGACGTAGATCCGGCGGCCGTCCGGGTGCCAGGTGATGTTGGTCAGGTATTGATCGTAAGGCCCTTCAACCTGCAGGTAGTGGATCTGCCCGCTGCGGAGATTCAGGATACCCAGCTGCACATACTGGCTGGAATCACCCGCCATGGGATACTTGACGGGCAGGTATTGGGCAGGAAATTGGTTGTAATCGGGGAAAGGGCAGTCGTAGACCGCCCGCTGGTCGATGCGATAAAAGGCCAGGTGCTGGCCGTCGGGGGACCAGAAGAGCCCCTTGGTGATGCCAAACTCGAAGCGGGAAGCCGCCTCCCCATAGCGAATGTCATGACCGCCGTCCTCGGTGCGGGGAGACCAGTTTTCGGTGTTCAGAGGACCCGCGTACACATTATGGCCGATGGTAAAAGCCATCTCCAGGCCTGGCCCCTCCTCCCGCAAGGTGGCGACATCGGGCAGCAAAACGACGGTGGTGAGGGTGCGCTCGGTCAGGTGATAACGCTGCAGGTGGTTGCCCTGCCAGAACAGAAAATGGACCGGATCTTCCCATTTGAGGGAAGGAAAGCTTGTCAGGTCCTCGGCCCCGGCTTGCTGCAAGTCCGCCAGGGTACAAATCACCGCCGGTGGGGTGCCGGGCGTGGCCCGAAAGAGCTGTTCGCCGGCCGGGTCGATATAGGAAAAAGCGGTCTCACCGGCAATCCATTGCAGATTGCCGAGGCGCTCGGGGTCCAGTTCCCCGGTAACGGCCGCTTCAAGATCAATCCGGCCCGACTGGGCCGGTAAGAGGACGGGCATAGATAGCCCCAGAATCAGAAAGATCGCGTATATACGGTTCATAGGCAGGAATTAAGTAACGCTCAAAAAATAAAGTCCGCTTTTGGCTTGATCCCTTGCCCGCATACGGCGTCAGAAACAGCCTCACTTGGCCCGCCAAGCTCGGTTTTTCTTCCTGGTCTGCGCACAAGGTCTCGGCGCAAAATCGGGAAGTTATTTTTCTCGCGTTACTAAGCAGGAAAAATACGAATCTTTTGACAGGAAAAGCCGGACAGATTGGGAATTTGTAAAGCAGCCCGCGAGGGGCGTAGGCCATTTCGAACAAATGTGTATATTGGAGGCACTTACCACTTTCCACCCGGGATTTATTTTTTGCCAAAAGCTACACCAGAATTCTTGTTTCTGCCTGAGGCAGCCCTGCTGCCGGAAATGTTGTTCCTATGGCTGATCAATCTGGTGTTCGTCGTCGCCGTCAGTGGCTCGCCTGCCGCATCGTAGCGGTACTGACCTTGCTGGTCGCGCTCTCTCCTCTTACCATGCCCGCTGGCATCAGCAATCCCTCCCTCATGGGTACCCCCTATACCCTGTGGGTGAGTCTGCTGCTGACCATATTATTGCTGGTATTGACCTGGCTCGGGAGCCAATTGCAAGCCAAGCGGGAGGACTAACGCCTAACCCGCCCGCTTTATGACCCTGCCCCTGCTGATTGCCGCACTCTGCTACGTCGCGGCCCTGATGGCTTTTTCCTGGTACGCCCGGCGTACCACCAGCCGCGACGCCCGGGGCTACCTCTTTGCCGGAGGCAATCTGAGTGCCTTTCTGGGGCTGTTCACCTTTGCTGCGACCCTCTTCAGCACCTTTACCCTGCTGGGGATGCCCGACTTCTTTCGCACCCACGGGGTGGGTGCCTGGCTGTTTCTGGGTTTCTCCGACCTGCTGATGGTCTTTGGGATCATATGGCTGGGCCTGCAGCTGCGTCGCCGCCGCCCCGAGGGCGGCTATCAGGGTATGGCCCGGCTCATGATCACGGCCTACCGCCGGCCGCTGGCCGGCTGGGTGTGCCTGGGAGGGGCCTTTCTCTTCCTGATCCCCTATGTCGCCATCCAGATTCGCGGGGTGGCGATCTTCCTGCACGGAAGTTTTCCTACCGGCCTGCCCGTCTGGGGCTGGGCCGTGGGCATGGTGGTGCTCATGCTGGTCTACAGCGAGACCGGTGGCCTCAAGGCCATCATCTACAGCGACGTGCTGCAGGGCATCCTGCTGCTGACCATTATCTGGCTCATCGGCGCCAATTGTCTGGGGGAGTTGGGGGGGTGGCAAGCCATGTTTGCCGAGGTGGAAAAGGTCGACGCCGCCTTGCTCTCTACGCCTGGCCCCAAAGGGCTCTTTACGCCACAATTTATGTTGGCCTCTTTTCTGGCCATCGCGCTGATCCCCTACACCCAACCCCAGGTCTCGACCCGTATCATGATCATGCGCAGCCGGCAGGCCCTCTTTCGGATGGCGCTGGGGGTGGGCATCTTTGCGATCCTGGTGATCCTGCCGACGCTTTTTCTGGGGATGTATGGGGCCGTGCACTATGCCGGAGCCGAAACAAGTGTCTTTTTGTCGGGTACCCTGGTCGGTGACCAGTCGCCGGTCGTGGCGGCCCTGGCGATGATCGGCCTCATCGCGGCGGCCATCTCTACGGCCGACTCGCAGCTCTTTGCGCTGGGATCAGAACTCAAGCCGCTGCTGGGCGGCAGCGAGGAAGACCGGCTGCGCTGGGCGAGGCTGGCTATCGCCCTCTTTGCCGGGCTGGCCCTGGCCTTCTCGCTGGTGGCGAGCGACGAGCTGGTGTTGCTGGCCCGCACCAGCTTTGCCGGCACGGCGCTGCTGGCGCCGATGATTTTTGTCGGACTGCTGGGCAGGCAGCCTCCCCCGGCCTGGCTGCCGGGCCTGACCCTGGCGGCGCTCCTCGTATTCCTGGGGGTATCGCTGGGCTACCTGCCGGGCGTGTGGCTCGGCCTGCGGGCCGACCTCTGGCTGATGGGCGGCCTGTCTCTGGCGGCTCTCGCTACCCGTCCCTGGCTGGGGACGAGGGCTCCCGTGGAGGATGGCTAGCGGCGGCGTGAGTGGCCTGGAGGGGTAGCCCGCAGGGCCGAGCGACAGCGAGCCCGGAAGGGCACGGCCCCCGGACGCGCAGGGCGCGAACGGGGGACACGCCCTCCTCCATCCAGGGTCATACACCCAGTACCCGGGGGGCCCTGCGGCTCCCTTCCAAAAATGTGCTATCTTGATCCCGGCCGGCAAGGAGCCGGCCCTTAGAAGCCTTCTCTGTTATGCGCACCTTATTGGCGGTATGGCTGGCGACCGCACTCATGGCCTGCCAGCAAGGCAAAAACACCCGAATGGCGGCGGCCTTTGCGGTGCATACGCACGCGATCTCGGTGTATAGCGGGGCCCAGCCTACGCTGGACTCGGTGGAGGTGCTGCTGGAGGGTCTGGATCAGGAGATGATCCATATGCAGGTAGCGGCAGAGGCCTTTGACGAGATGCGCTTTGCGGCGCTCAAGCAGACTTATGAGCAACTGGCCTCGGCCGATAGTGCGGTACGCAACTGGCCCTCACAGGTCGTAGAGGTGCCGGGCTTTGAAGATAGCCATACCCATGGCCCCGGCGCGCACGCCCACGGGCCGGCGCATACGCATGCGCCCAGCCCGCTGAGTGATCTGCCTCCGGAGGAGATGCTGGCTCTGCAGGAGACGCAACTGGCCATGATCCAGGCCGCAACCGACAGCCTGCGGGCCGTGTCGCACCGGGCGCGGACCCTGCTGACGACCTGGAAAATAGATCTCTAAATGACGCGCGGCTACCGGGGAAAGGTAGCCGCGCGCGGGTTTGTAGAGGTGCTTACTTTTTTCGGCCTCGGTCATCGGGGGCTGGGCCGGCAGGTTGGCCGCCGGCTTCGGCTTCGGCTTCGGCTTCGCGGCGCGCGCGCTGCATGGGGTTTTCGTGATCTCCTCCTCCATTCTTAAACAACTGGAAGCGGGTGGGCTGCACCCGTGGGGGCCAGTAGTTGTTGCCAGTGTCGGTATCGGCGGTCTCCAGGAAGGGGTCGACGACGATCTCGGTGACGGGCTGCTCGGTGACAAACACCTTGGAGAAGCGGTGCGGGTTCATCCGCCAGACCTCGGCGGGAATGCGGTGGACCTCCTGGGTCCCATCGGCGTAGGTAAAGGAGAGGATGACCGGCATCACGAGGCCACCCTTGTTGGTGAAGTGGAGCTCATAGTAATGGTCGTCCCGGGCGAGCAGGGCTTTCTCATCTTCGTCCAGGCGGGCAAGGTACGCCTCATACTCCTGCCGGTCTAGGATGGAGACAGCATAGGGGTCATACTGGTTGTAGAAGTCGGCCAGTTCCGGAACCCGGTCAAGGAAGGTTTCCTGACCTTTGTTGCGGATATCGCCGATGAAGGTGGGGGCACTTGCCTCGGCCTCCTGGGCAAGGGGCCGCTCGATGTCGGGATTGCGGGTATCAATCTGGTACCAGCGAACCTCGTCGAGGGCGATGTCGACATGGTCGGTGGTGTAGAACCAACCATGCCAGAACCAGTCCAGGTCGGTGCCAGAAGCGTCCTCCATGATGCGGAAAAAGTCGGCGGGACTGGGTTCCTTGAACATCCAGCGCTGGGCATATTGCTTGAAGGCAAAGTCGAAGAGCTCGCGCCCCAGCACGGTCTCACGCAGGATGTTGAGGGCGGTGGCGGGCTTGGCGTAGGCGTTGTTGCCAAACTGCATGACCGACTCGGAATTGGTCATGATGGGGACCATGCCCTGAGGATCGCCGCGCATGTAGTCGGCGATCTTGTAGGCGGGACCCCGGCGGGAAGGATAGCCGGGCTCCCATTCCTGTTCGGCGATGTACTGGAGGAAGGTGTTGAGGCCTTCGTCCATCCAGGTCCACTGTCGCTCATCGCTGTTGACGATCATGGGGAAATAGTTGTGACCTACTTCGTGGATGACCACGGAAATGAGGCCGTACTTGGTGCGCTCGGTATAGGTACCATCGGGCTCGGGCCGGCCGCCGTTGAAGCAGATCATGGGATATTCCATGCCGATGCGGTCGGTGTGGACCGAGATGGCGACCGGATAGGGATAGTCGAAGGTGTGACGGGAATAGACCTTGAGGGTATGGACCACGGAGCGGGTGGAATACCGCTCCCAGAGGGGATTACCCTCCTTGGGGTAGTAGGACATGGCCAGGACAATGCGATCCCCCATGGGGACGCCCTGGGCGTCCCACATAAATTTGCGCGAGGAGGCGAAGGCAAAGTCCCGGACATTCTCCGCCTCAAAGTGCCAGGTCTTTTCGCTGTCACTGCGCTTGGACTCGGCCGCGCGGGCTTCTTCCTCGGTGATGATAAGGACCGGAGCCTCGGCCGTCCGGGCCTGCTCCAGGCGCTGGCGCTGGGTAGCGGTCAGGATCTGACGGCTGTTCTGGAGAGTGCCCGTCGCGGCGACCACATGGTCGCCGGGGACGGTGAGCCGCACCGTGTAATCGCCAAAGGGCAGGGTAAATTCTCCCCGGCCCAGGAATTGCTTGTTTTGCCAGCCGTCGATGTCGTTGTACTGGCACATGCGCGGGAAAAACTGCGCGATGGTGTAGAGGTAGTTGTCGTCCTCAGGGAAGTACTCAAAGCCGGAGCGGCCACCGATTTTGGCGCGCTCGTTGATGTTGTACCACCACTTGACCCGGAAAGAAACCGACTCGCCGGAGGCGAGCGGCTGGGGCAGATCGACCCGCATCATGGTGCGGTTGATGGTGTGGGGCAGCGCGTTGCCTTCGCTATCCTGGACCCACTCGATCTTGAAGCCTCCGTCAAAATCCTGGTGCAGGGCCGCCAGGGAACGGAAGCTCATGCCGTTTTCCCCATCGGTAACGGTGCCGGTGCGGACCTTGTAGGTGTCGGAGTCCTGGGCGCGCATGTTCTGGTCTAGCTGCAGCCAGAGGTAATACAGCCGGTCAGGCGAGAAGTTGTGGTAGGTGATGGTCTCGGTCCCGTAGATGCGCTGCTGCGCATCGTCGAGGCGGATGTCCATGTCATAGTCGGCCCGATTTTGCCAGTAGGCATGCCCGGGCATGCCGGCGCCATTGCGGTAGGCATTGGGGGTGGGCAGCACCTCATAGAGCTGCCGAAACTTGTCTTCCCAGGCCGGAGTGACCCCGGCCTCAGGGGTCTGGGCACGCAGGGCTCCGGCCAGGAGCCCCAGGGTAAAGAGGGTGAGAATGAAGCGATTCATCATACGATAGGAAAAGGCTACGGGTAGGAGAAGAAAGTGCGTAGAAGTCGACGGATTAAGGCTTTATTGAGAACCATGAAACCGGCCGAAGGTTTTTCCGCTTTCATATTTCCCCAGAAATCCGAATATTTAGGGCGCCCTTCGTAATTTCTGCTCTATGAAACGCCTTTTCTCTTGGCTCATTCTTCTTTTTCCGCTTCTCATCCAGGCCAGCCCCGCTGTATTGCCATCACACCCCATCTACGTGAGTGTGTGTGAGATCGACTATAATCCAGAGACCCAGCACCTGGAGGTGGCCCTTCGGATGTTTATTGACGACATCGAGGCGGCTATGGAAGCGGAGGGCCTGTCCAACTTGCGGATAGGCTCTCCTGCCGAGGCGCCCGAAGCGCCCCAGTACCTGGAGCGCTACCTGCGGCAGCACCTGCGCTTTGCCGCCGGAGGAGCGGCCCTTCCCATGGACTTCCTGGGAACAAGCGTAAACCAGGATGTAATCTGGTGCTATTTTGAGGTAAAGGGACTGCCGCCCGCGCCCGGGACGATCAAGCTGACCAATACGATTCTTCTGGACTGGCTCGAAGAGCAGAAAAACATCGTCTATTTCCGCAGCCAGGGTGCCCAGACCAACCTGCTGCTGCGCCATGGGAAAAGCGAAGCCATCGTTTCCTATTGACCGATGCTCCGAATGAAAGCCGGCGCAGATGAAGCTGCCATCGGTTTACTTCAGCAATTCTTCTAAGTCTACCGCATCCAAGGTTTTGTAGATATCCTCCTCGACGGTGATGATGTCATCTGAGAGCTGGGCCTTGCGGTGCTGTAGGTTGAGGATTTTCTCCTCGATGGTCCCCTCGGAAATGAATTTGTAGTAAAAGACCGTGCGCTTTTGCCCGATGCGGTGCGAGCGGTCGATGGCCTGGTTCTCCACGGCGGGGTTCCACCAGGGATCAAGGATAAAAACATAGTCGGCGGCGGTAAGGTTGAGCCCTACGCCACCGGCCTTGAGGCTGATGAGAAATACCCGGATTTTCTTATCCTCCTGAAAGCGATGAACCTGCTCCTGGCGGTCCTTGGTACTCCCATCGAGGTAGGTGAAGGGAATGCCCTCGGCTTCGAGGTCATCGCGCAGGAGGTGAAGCATCTTCACAAACTGGGAGAAGATCAGCACCTTGGAGCGCTTGCGCTCAATCACCTGGCTCAGCAGGCGCTTGACTTCCTTGTATTTTCCGGACTGGTCCAGAGCATACTGCTCAGGCTCCACCATTCGGGGATGGATGGCGATTTGCCGCAACTTTTGCAGGCCGGTAAGGATGTTGAGTTTGTTCTTTTGCCACGCCCCCTGCGTGATGAGCTCCATGAGGTAGTTGCGGTAGGTGTTGCGCGTCTCTTCGTAGAGGCGCTCCTGCGCATCGGTCATGGCGCAGTAGTGCAGGTGCTCCACTTTGGGCGGCAGTTCCCGCTCTACCTGATGCTTTTTGCGGCGAAGGATAAAGGGGTAAATAATCCGCCGAAGCTTGGCCGAGCGGTTGTTGTCCTTTTCCTTCTCAATGGGGGTAACGTAGAAATTCTTGAAAAAGGTCTCATTGCCTAGCAGGCCGGGATTGAGAAAGGCCATCTGGGACCAGATGTCCATGACGGTATTTTCGATCGGGGTCCCGGTCAGGGACAGCCGGTGACGAGATACAAGCTGCCGCACG
Organism: Bacteroidota bacterium; assembly: GCA_003696875.1. Classification (GTDB taxonomy): domain Bacteria; phylum Bacteroidota; class Bacteroidia; order J057; family J057; genus RFHL01. The sequence continues at coordinate 11,337 of RFHL01000206.1, forward strand.
GCGCGGGCCGTCTTGGATTCGGGGTTCTTGATCATCTGGCTCTCGTCCAGAATCACATAATGAAAGGGAAAGGTACGCAGCATATCCAGATCCTGCCGCACGATGCCATAGGTGGTGAGGATCAGATGATAGGGACTAAACATGCGCGGGTCGCGCAGGCGGTTGATGCCCACATGGACATGCACCCGCAGCTTGGGGGTAAAGCGCTGGGCCTCCTCGCGCCAGTTGTGAATGAGCGAAGTCGGCAGCACCACCAGGGAGGGGGTTTCCACCCCCGATTCCAGTTCCTTGAGCAGCAGGGTCAGGGTCTGCAGGGTTTTCCCCAGCCCCATATCATCGGCGAGGATGGCCCCCATGCCGTGCTGCTGCATAAAACACAGCCAGTTAAAACCCTCCTGCTGATAATTACGCAGGGTTGCCTGCAAGCCTTTTGGCGGTGCCACCTCCGGAATCCGGTCGGTCTTGCGCAGGGCCTCTACCCAGCCATTCTGACCGTTGGGGTGGGTGGGAAAATGCAGCAGCGGGGCCTGGTACTTGCGAATGCTCAGGGTGTCATCCTGCCGCTTTTCCGAGACTTCCATCAGGTGACGGTAATCCGAGAACCAGTGCTCGGGGAGGATGGCCACCGTGCCGTCGGGGAGGGTATACTCGCGTTTATGCTTGAGGATGTGGGTCCGAAATTTCAGGAAGGGAATTTCAAATTTCCCGATGCGCACGATGGCCTTGATGTCAAACCAGTCCCCGGACTCCTCGGTAGACATGATCAGCTCGGGGCGGCGCAGGTCGTACTGAGGGTTTTCCTGAACAATGGCGATACCTTCCCGTTCCAGAGTGGGGCTATGACGAGAGAGCCAGTCCAGGCCTTCGTCCTTGGCCACAAAGCCCCAGGTGGTGAGCGAGTTGGGGTTGGGGGTGAGCGGCTCCAGGATATCCAGAATGCGTTGCTCTTCCTTCAGGTCCCGTTCGATGCGGGTGAAGGAAAAATCGTTTCCCTGCTTATTGAGAATGGCCTTGACCGGGGTGGGATCATCGAGGGGCAGCACATACGAGCCGTAGCGCACCTGCCGTTCGAAGGCAAAGCTCCGACCATCCTTGTCCCGGACCATGAGGGCAAAGGTGGGCCTTTGTCGCAGGGTATGGATCTCAAAACCCTTGGCAAAGACGTGATATCGCTCCACAATCTGGGTGATAAACCGCTCGTAGTACATCGCCTCCTTTTCTTTGGGGATGGTGATGTTGTAGCGTTTGAGAAAGGGCTTGAGCTTCAAGCCTTCCACCGCCTGTTCGAAGGTAAAGATCTCTCCATCTAACAGCATCCATGCCGGCTCCAGACAGAGGAGCACCGCGCCCTTATTCTGGAAATTGATTTTCTCTCCCCGCAACTTGATGGTGGGAAAATATTGGGTATCTTGTTCGCGGCGGCGAAAATGAAAGAGCACGGTCCCTTTTTCCTCCAACACCTGCAGGCGGCGCTGGGCCGGGTAGGAATCGTTGCCCATCTCGAACACTTGCCGATCGGCAAGGAGCGGCAGGATCCTGGCCATCCGACGCTGAATGTAGCTCTGGGCCAGCTTGCTGATTTCTTCTGTAAATCGGCTGAGAAAAAAATCGGCCTCGGCCCGGGGGTTGCCCCCGTACTTTTTAATGATTTCCCGGGGGAGGATCTCGCCCGTAAGTTGGAGGAGTTCCCGATCCCGCGCATCCAGGCCACTGTCAAACTGGTCCATCACTTCGGGATAAGCTCCCTGATGAACCAGACTCAAGGAGCCATTGGGGAGAAGCTGCACGTAGTGCGCAGAGATCAGGTAGCCCAGGAACTGATGGTGATAGACTGCGTAGACAACCTGAAACGGGATATTGGGATCAACCAAGCGCATACAACCGACTCCAAATCTTCTTGTTCAGGCCCCGGGAGGGGCCGGTTGAGAAAAAACCAAGCTTAAAGATAAACAGAACATCCGACTTTCCCTTCATCAGTTGGGAAAAATATAACAAACCGTCAATTTATTTGGCACATTGCCCTCAATCCCTTTACCAATCCTGACAATACCCTAATGAATATGAAGCCATTCATGTGTAGCCTTCTCCTCCTGCTCAGCGCCGGGAGCCTCTCGGCCCAGATCACTATCAGCGCGAGCAGCCTCCCCAGCGGTGGCTACCGGGCCTATTTAAGCACGCCCGATACCTTGCTCACGGTGGACCCGGAACCCACCGGGACCAATTTTGATTGGGACTTTAGCCAGCTGACGGCTATTGCCCAGCGGCGCGACAGCTTCGTAGCGCTCTCCCAAGTCCCCTTCAGCATCCGCTTTTTCTTCACGGGTGCGACAGTGGCCCGCTATCAGGAGACCCCCGACTCACTGGTCGGCTTCGCCCTCAACGGTGGCTATGAGTTTTTTGATATCGACGCCAATGCCTATGCCCGCATGGGCATCGGCGGGACCCTTTCCGGACTGCCGGTTGCGCTCACCTACGACCCCCGCGACACCCTGTTTCATCTGCCCCTTACCTACGGGCAGGCTGATAGCAGCAGCGCCCGTGCGGTCCTCAACGTACCCAATCTCCTGTATGTCGAGCAGGAGATCAATCGCAGATGGGAGGTTGACGGCTGGGGCACGCTCACCACACCCTACGGGACCTACCAGACCTTGCGGCTGGTGACGGATATCACAGGCTACGACTCGGTAGCCCTGGACACCATACAGATTGGCCTGCCGCGCCCGCGGCAGCGGCTATACGAATGGTGGGCCCAGGAGGAAGCAGTTCCCCTCCTCGCCATCAATACGACTCTGCTGGACAC
>RFHL01000207.1 GCA_003696875.1 Bacteroidota bacterium
AGCGCGGGGCAGTGGGACTATGGCAGGGGTACTCCATGTAGAACTCCTGGCGGATGCCGGTGAGCACCCCCTGTATCCCATTGAAAGCCAGATGGGCATAGGCATCTCCCTGCCGGGCGGCGCGGTCACAAACGGCGAGGTAGTTGGTCCCCACGCCACAGCCTGATAGCTGCAAGGCTCCATTATTTACCCCAAATCGCTCCCAGGCCTGGTTGACTGACAGGATATCTCCCGATTCGTCCACGACAGATATATGGGCCGTGAGGGAGGCCAGGATGTCAAGCGTTATAGTTGTGGAGGGTTCCATGGGATTGAGACCGTTCTGGCCCAAACATAGGGCCTCCGGTTCCTGAAAACGATGTCATATCCCAGAGGAATCCATGATTTATATCACTCCCGAAGGATTGGTGGCCAAAGCGGGTCGGCCGGAAAAGGGGCAATATTCCGCCTTAGAGAAGAAAAACAGCGGGGAAATCCAATTTTTCTAGACCGATTATTTCAGTATCTGCGGGCATTGTCTTATTTTGAAGGCATAATATGATAATATTCTTTTGCCATTATATATGGCAGGCATCATATGCTTCTCCTTCCACGGCTCTCTCCATTTCTCATCTAAACTTCACTACGCGCTCGCTATGAAATACGGGTTTATCATCGACAACCGGAAGTGCATCGGTTGTCATGCCTGTACAGTAGCCTGCAAATCCGAGCATGATGTCCCGGTCGGGGTCAATCGAACTTGGGTTAAGCAGGTGGAAAAAGGCACCTATCCCCATACCCAGAGGGTTTTTTCCGTTATGCGGTGCAACCACTGTACGGATGCGCCCTGCGTGGAAATCTGTCCGGTTGAGGCGCTGCACATCCGCCCCGATGGCATTGTGGATTTTGACAACCAGCGCTGCATTGGCTGCAAGGCTTGTACCCAAGCCTGCCCATACGACGCCTTGTACATTGATCCTGAGACCCATACGGCGGCTAAATGCAACTATTGCTCGCACCGGGTTGAGGTCGGCCTGGAGCCGGCCTGTGTCAATGTGTGCCCTGAGCATGCCATCATTTCGGGCGACATGGATGATCCTGAGTCGGAGATCTTCGAACTGCTCAACACCCAGAAGGTGACCGTTCGCAAGCCTGAGAAGGGCACGCGTCCCAACGTTTTTTACATCAACGGGGACGAAGCCTCCCTCACGCCTTCGGCGACGCCTCAGTCGGACAGCTATTTCTGGAGCGCCCAGTCCGGTGGGGTAGGGCACTTTGCCAAATATGCCGACCAGAAAAAAGCCCAGGCCGACGTCAATGCCATGAAGCGCGAGCTCGCCCATGGCAAGTCGACCGGGAAGACGCAGATCGAAGCCATCATGGAGCAGTCCCGCCGCGTCTATGACGCGCCCAAGAAAGGGACCCTTTGGGGCTGGGAAGTATCGGCCTATGTCTGGACCAAGGCCATCTCGGCCGGAGCCTTCCTGCTGCCTTTCATCGCCGCTACCCTCGGTGGGTTTGCGGAGGTGACGATGCCGGTCCTTTGGACCAGCTTTGGGCTGGCGGTGCTCTTCCTGGCCCTGACCGGGGTGTTGCTCATCATGGACCTTGATCGCCCCGATCGCTTCCTGAACGTCATTTTCCGACCGCAATGGCGGTCGTGGCTGGCGCGTGGGGGCACCATCATCGGTGGCTACGGCACCTTTGTGGCGCTTACCGCCCTGGCTACCTTCATGGAGTGGGAACTCCTGGGCACCATCTCCAGTTGGGTGAGCAGCCTCTTTGCGCTGGCAACAGCGGCCTATACCGCGTTCCTCTTTGCCCAGGCCAAGGGCCGTGACTTCTGGCAAAGCCCCGCCCTCGTCCTGCATATGGTGCTGCATGCCTTCCTCGCCGGCGGTGCCGTCTTTGCAATCCTGAATCTCTTCATGGCAGCCGGTGAAGGTTGGGAAACCTACCTGAGTGTGGTGCTGCTCATCTCCGTGGTCGTCAACATGGTGATTCTGTTCATCGAGTTGGCTACGCCACACCCCACGGCCGACGCCAAGGCTACGGTGAACCTGATCCTGCATGGCCCTTACCGTACGAGCTTCTGGCTGGGTTCTGTGTTGGTGGGCAATGTCCTGCCCCTGTTGCTCCTCGTCGTAGGGGGCGGAGCCATGATGGCGGTAGCGGGCATCGCGATCCTGATCGGCATGTACATCAATGAGCACATCTGGGTGCAAGCACCCCAGCAGATTTCCCTTTCCTAACCCATTCCGAAGGCTTTCAATTAAAGGGTGAAAGCCGGGGCTTTGCGGGCATTGGAAATGGGCTGCCTAGCTACTTTCCTGTCTCTCGATTCTCGGTTCTCGCCTCTCAATTTCTGACATCATGACCTATCAACATAAACCTTCCCTGCTGGAGCGAATGGCGGAGAAGCTGCGCCTGATTCCAGATTTGCACCAAAACCGGAAAACCGAACTCCCCAGCCTGACGCCCCCCGGCAAGCTGACCAAATATCCCCCGCCAGAGCGCTGGGACGACTGGACCGAGCATGAGGCTAAGTCCTGGCCTCGCCGGGAAAAGCGTCACTATACCATTGTTCCCACTACCTGCTTCAACTGCGAATCGGCTTGTGGCTTGCTGGCCTACGTGGACAAGGAGACCAACAAGATCCGCAAGTTTGAGGGGAATCCCTACCACCCGGGCAGCCGCGGTCGCAACTGCGCCAAAGGGCCGGCCACCATCAACCAGATCACGGATCCCGATCGTATCCTGTATCCGCTCAAGCGGGGCGGGGAGCGCGGCGAAGGCAACTGGGAGCGGGTGTCCTGGGACGAAGCCCTGGACGACATCGCCGCCCGCATGCGCAAAGCGCTGCAGGAGAAGCGCCACAACGAAATCGCCTACCACGTGGGTCGGCCTGGCCACGAGGGCTACATGGACCGCGTCCTCAAGGCCTGGGGCGTGGATGGGCACAACAGCCACACCAACATCTGCTCCTCCGGAGCCCGCTTTGGCTACAACATCTGGCATGGCTATGACCGTCCCTCGCCTGACCACGCCAAGGCCGACTTTATCCTGCTGGTGAGTGCGCACCTGGAGTCGGGGCACTACTTCAATCCCCATGCCCAGCGCATCATCGAGGGGATGATGAATGGTGCCAAGCTCGCTGTCCTGGACCCGCGGCTGTCCAACACGGCTTCCATGTCCGACTATTGGCTGCCGACCTATCCCGGCAGCGAAGCGGCCGTCCTGCTGTCGATGGCCAAGGTCATCCTGGACGAGGGGCTCTACAACGAGAAGTACCTGCGCGAGTGGGTCAACTGGGAGCAGTACCTGAAGGCACGTCATCCGGCGCGCCCGCGGACCTTTGACCAGTTTATCGAGGCGATGCGCGAAGAATACAAAGAGTATACGCCCGAGTTTGGGGCCAAAGAAGGGCAGATCGACGTAGAGAAACTCATCGAAGTAGCCCGCGGCGTAGGCCGCGCGGGGGAGCGCCTCGCCACCCACAACTGGCGCAGCGCCGCCAGCGGTAACCTCGGCGGCTGGGCCGTCTCCCGGGCCCTGCACTTCCTGAATGTCCTGACCGGTAGCGTCGGCACGGTGGGCGGAACCTCTCCCAACGTGTGGAACAAGTTCAAGCCGAAGATGCCCAACACGCCTCCGGCGCAGAAATTCTGGAATGAGCTCCATTTCCCCAACGAGTACCCGCTGGCCTTCTTCGAAATGAGCTTCCTGCTGCCGCACTTCCTCAAGGAAGGGCGCGGGAGAATGGACGTGTACTTTACCCGGGTATTTAACCCGGTCTGGACCTATCCCGATGGTTTTTCCTGGATGGAGACCCTCAAGGACGAGTCCAAGTTTGGGATGCACATTGCTCTTACTCCTACCTGGAACGAGACGGCCTATTTTGCCGACTACGTACTGCCTATGGGTCACTCTGGCGAGCGGCACGACCTGAATAGTTATGCCACCCACGGGGGCATGTGGGTGGGCTTCCGGCAGCCGGTGCTGCGCGAGGCCGCCCGTCGTCAGGGGCGTCCCTTCACGTTCACCTACGAGGTCAACCCCGGCGAGGTCTGGGAAGAAGATGAATTCTGGATCGAACTCTCCTGGCGCATCGATCCCGATGGCAGCCTGGGCATCAGGCAGCACTTTATGTCGCCCTATCGGCCCGGTGAGAAGATGACCATTGATGAGTACTATCAGTATGTCTTCGACAACGTCCCCGGCCTGCCGGAGGCAGCCGCAAAGGAAGGCCTGAGTGCCCTCGACTACATGCGCAAGTATGGTGCTTTTGAGGTGGAAAAAACCTCCTACAACAAGCACGAGAAACCTCTCTCCGACGCGCAGATGGAAGGGGCCGAGGTAGATCCCGAGACCCAGGTCATCACCAAAAATGGCGAACCCATTGGTGTGATGATCAACGGCAAGCCCTGTGTGGGCTTCCCCACGCCCTCACGTAAGCAGGAGTTTTACTCCCAGACCATGGCCGACTGGAAGTGGCCGGAATATACCATCCCGACCTACATCAAGAGCCATATCCACCCCGAAAAGCTGGATAAGAGCAAGAATGAGTATCCGCTGGTGCCGACCTTCCGGCTGCCTGTGCTCATACACTCCCGCTCTGGCAATGCCAAGTGGCTCACGGAGATTGCCAACCGCAACCCGATCTGGATGCACACCTCCGACGCCCAGAAGCTGGGCGTCAAGACGGGAGACCTGCTACGCATCTCCACCGACATCGGGTACTTTGTCGATAAGGTGTGGGTGACCGAGGGCATGAAGCCCGGCGTGGTCGCATGCTCACACCACCTGGGCCGCTGGCGCCGCCCGCAGGACAAGGTCGGCAACCGCTGGGCCACCAACACGGTGGCCATCGAGCAGCGCGACGGCAAATGGACCATGAAGACCCTCGAAGGGGTCCGGCCCTTTGAGAGTGACGATAAGGACTCCAAGCGCATCTTCTGGAGCGATGGGGGCGTGCACCAGAACATCACCTTCCCGGTGCACCCCGACCCGATCAGCGGTATGCACTGCTGGCACCAGAAGGTGCGGGTAGAGCCCGCACAGCCCGGTGATGCCTATGGCGACATCATGGTGGATACCGATAAGTCCTTCGAAGTGTACAAGGAGTGGCTTGATATGACCCGGCCCGCTCCGGGTCTGGGTGGACTGCGCCGGCCCCTCTGGTTCAAGCGGGCCCTGCGGCCCGCCGAGGAACTGTTTTATCTGGACGAATAAACATCTCCTGCGGTTTTAGGTTTTTTTGCGATTGGCTCCCTGCTGGATTCCGGCGGGGAGCCTTTTCGATAGATACATGGGCCTTTAGAGGATATTCAGCTGATTGTTTATCTTCAGGCCGCTTCCCAGCCTGCTTAGCGGTACCCCGATGACCGATTGGCTCGGCAGGTTGGATGGGGTAACCTTTGACTGACTCGTGCAACCTATGATTAAGTCCGGTTCCCGCGCTACCTACACCGATGCCGAACTGATGGCCGGCATTCAGTCCCAGGATCGGGCGGTGCTCCGTCACATCTACCGGCAGCACTATCCGCTGTTGCGGGCATGGATTACCCGCAACCAGGGCGACGCCGAGGCTGCCCGGGATATCTTTCAGGAAACCATGATGGTGATGTTCGAAAAAGCCCACAGCCCTGATTTTCAGCTTTCCCATACCTTCCAGTCTTACCTGATGGGAGTGGGAAAAAACCTCTGGCTGATGCAATTGCGCAGGCGGCGGCAGACGGGAACCGTCCCGGTCGATCTCCCCGGGCCAGACCTGGGGGCGACCATCGCCCAGGATTTGCAACAGCATGACCGCTACACCCTCTACCGGGCGCACTTTGCGCGCCTGGGCGATACCTGCCAGCAGGTGCTGCGCTGGTTTCTCGATGGGGTATCGCTCCGCGAGATTGGCCAGCGACTCAACACCACCGAGGCCTACGCCAAGAAGCGCAAGTTCCTCTGCCAGAAACAGTTGATCGAATCGATCGAAGCCGATCCCCGCTACCGGGAACTGACCGAGTAAGCCATGGAAGAACGAGACCTGGACCTGATAACCCGTCACCTGGCGGGTACCCTTTCGCCCGCCGAGGCGGAGGAAGTCGCCCACCGGCTAGCTACCGAACCAGCCTTTGCCCGGCGCAGGCAGTTGGTTGAGGAGAGCGAAAGAGCCCTGCGCCTGCCCACAGAGGCTTTTCGGGATAGCCTTGCGGCGGTGATGGCCGAAGAGGATGTCCCTGCTCGCCCGGTACGGCAC
>RFHL01000208.1 GCA_003696875.1 Bacteroidota bacterium
ACGACCTCGTGGAGGTCGCCGCTTTTGATATTTTGCTTATGGTGAGCCTGTTAGCCCAGTTTCACGGCTTTCCAACTCCAGCGGTTCCGCTTCTGGTCATACTCCATGACGGCCATGCCGGAAATGGCTTGCCCAGGCATGAGGAGGCCTTCTTCCACCAGATGAGGAGGGATAAAAATTTCCCGATCCACAAAGCCAAAGCTCTGGCCTTGCTTCATGGAAAAAAGACCACGAAACATGCGTATGATCCCTGGGGGAGCCTCATCATTGGGGCGAGCGGTCAGGAGCCGGTAACGGTCACTGCCATCCGGGGCTCGTTCTTTCTTGATCCGAACGGCGATGAAATCGCCGGGTGCGACCCGGAACCCTAGCTGTCCAAAGCTGGCACTACCCGTCACCTCGCGATCTACCCGGAACCAGAGGCGCTTGCGCCGGTCGTCAGTATGGTTGACCACCGCCGACAGCTCGGGCATGTCGGCGTACAGAAGGTTATCGGCCTGTATGGAGTAGTGGCGATAAAGGCCTTTGTTGTTGGGACGGGGTTCCGTCTCCTTGAACCAGGCTTCCTCTTGTACAGCCAAAACGCTCGGGGAAGGGTGCTCGCCAAGGCGCTCCAGGAAGGACAGGATGTCGCGATACTCCGTGCGGGCCTCTACATAGCGTTCCTGCTTGACGAGGATGCGCGCCAATTTTTCCTTGGCCTTGATCATAGCATCAGGCTTGGCCCGGCTGGTCAGGGCTCGGGCAAAGCAGATCAGAGCCTGATTTTCCTCTTGCTGATGGGCCAGGGCGTCCCCGAGCAGGATCCAGGCATTGGGATCATTGGGGTGATGCCGGATTTCGCTCAGCACCTCCTGAATCACTTCGTCCCAGCGTCCCATGACTCCGAGCAGCGGCAAACGGAACCCCCGAAAAAAGCGGTAATCGCGCCGCTTGCGCCCCAGTTCGGCAAACTTGGGCCAGAACTCTACGGCCTTTTCCTTCGCCAGCTCTGAATCGGTGTCACTCAGCTGTATCAGCTGATTGGCATAGGTGATATAGGAGCGCTCAGCCAAAGACATCATCCGCCGACCTTGTTTGGTCTCGAAGGGCTCGTATTCCGCCTCGGGCAGGTTTTCCAGATCCCACCACTCGATAAATTCTCGTAGCCCTTCGTAGCGGTCTTTGACCTTCAGGGCCAGCCGGAGCATCATGACGTACGCCATGATGTCAGACTCGATATCGAAGGTGAAGAAGCGGACCTTGTCCAGCATTTTCACAATTTCCTCTACGCGCACGGGCTTTTCGCCGAGCAGCGCTTTGGCGACCCGGTGTACTTGCCAGGCCAGAGAGTTTCCCATGATGCCTTCTCCTTCAAGTTCTTGAGCGAGAATGGCATCGACGTGTTCATGGAAGGCAGGAAGATCGACAGCCTTGGCTGCCTTTTTTACAAATCCATAGTGCACCCAAGCAATTTCAAGCCGTCCCGCTTCGTCTCCGGGATGTTCGGCCAGATATTCTTGAGCCAAAGCAAGTGCCTCCTCCAGTTCACCAGATTGTCTGAGTTCTTGTATTTTCTCAATCATAAATACGGAGGATACGTAAGTGTGCCCGTTTCGGTCCTATCCATGGCAAATTAGCAAAGCTTTTTGAAAAGGACCAATTGATATACTCAACGAAAGCGTCTTGTGGTTTATGTCAGCAAAAAGACCTAAAAAAGAGGACCTTAAGTCCCTGGACATTCTATCTCTCAAGATACGCATAGCGGGGGAGGATGCCAAGCCCGCCGGAGGGCCCATTAAGCAAAAAGCCCCGGCCAATCGGCCGGGACCCCCTTCTGGTGATAATCCATTTCCGCGGCTGTTCAGCGTCACCGCAGTATATGCCAGCTTAATTTATTTGAGCAGTTGAGCACCGGAAAACCGGCATGTGAGGCTGATGGCATCCCAGCCTCCCTGCCGAGGTATGGCGACGCGTCACAGCCGGGTATTGACGACGTTGTTATAGATAGAGCCGAAGGTATAGTCTATGCCTATGTAGCCAGAGGCACGGTATCCTGTAGCAATCTGCCGCTGCTGTAGCAGCAGGTCTTCGAGGGAAGCATTGCCTGCCGGCAGGGACAGCTGATCCCGGATGATGTTGGCGTCACCACCGACGCGCAAGGACAGGCCCTTCAGCAGGCGAAAATTCAAATTGGCATATAGCGTCAGGCGGTTCTTGGCAAAGTCATGAAAAAAGTGCATCCCTTCGACCCCGGCGAAGAGGCTTCCCCAAGGTTGCCGAAAACGAGCATTCACCTCCATGGCCTGCAAAAAGAGCCCTTCCTCATCCTGTCCGTAGATGGTGGTCTCGAAATAGTCCCGATAGCTATACCCTACCCGATAGGCAACGGTCACCTCCCGGCGGTTGACTTCCTCATAGGGAAACACGCTGTATTCTACCGCCGGCGCTACGTAAAAATTGGTCTGCACATTGTCAAAGGTGTTGGACCGCAACACGGAATATCCGCCCACGGACCAGTGGCCACTGATGCTTTTTGCGATGCTGGTGTTGATCCCCTGATTGCGGATCTCGCTGCGATAGGTATCGCCTTCGTTGTTGAAGGTCTGCGAATTGTAGTGATACCAGGCGCGGTTGCGCAAACGCCATTCTTCGGTCACCCGATTGGCCGACAGGCTGCCCCGCAAATTATAGGACTGCTGCTGAGCCTCTACCCGAAGATTCCCACTACCTTCCACCGAAAACACCCAAAAATTCCAGGGATCATCGGTAGGCAACGGTTGGGCCGTGGCTTCATCCTGTCGCACGGAAATGGAGATCTTGTCGCCCATTCCCGTCTGCAAAAGGTAGGGAACGAGCCCCACTTGCAGGGTGCGCGAAATTTCCTTGCGAACCACATCCTGAGGCGTACTGGGCGGAATGGTACAATCCAGACGCTGAGACAGTTCCCCAAAGCGATCGCGTCCGATAAAATCCAAAATATAGGTTTGGCTACTACCGCCCGTACTCTGCCTGGTCACCAGGACGTGCACATTCGCCAGCTTGGGGTCCCGCACATAGTCTATGTATCCGATCTCTTGACGGAGGTAATTGATGTCGCAATCACTGCAATCCAGGAAGACGCGCACCCGGTCTGGATTGGGACGATCATCGCCCGACAATCCAGACCGCTGTTGTGGCTGCCCAGTCACCGCAAGGGAAAAACTGAGCAAAAGCAAGCTTAGAAGAAAGGTGCGCCGCATAGAAAGTACCTTATTCCATCTGCGATGAAGGTCGCCCTTCCTCCTACCTTTCTCAACCCTCCCCGGCTCAATCGGGATACGAGCCGGATGAATCTGGAAAGACTACTGCCGGGCAGGGAAGGCCCCCATTACCTGCTGCACCTTGGGCGCCACCTGCTCCCAAAAACGCTGCAGGGAATCAGGGACGGCCGTAGGGGCGTAGGCAAAGTTGCCGAGGAATAGCGCCGACGGGGACTCCACACTAGCCGGACGCGCACTCATCACCAGCCAGCGACCTGCGGCTCCCTCCGGATGCAAGTGGGGCCGAAAAGCGAGGCTGTCACCCGCACTGACATTTTCCAGCCAAATGAAGCCCTGAGCCGGATCGCGATCAAAATCGGCAAAAAAGGCGATCAGCCCCAGGTCCAGATCGCCATCCTCATCCAGATCCAGGGCTTCCACCCCTGACGCGCCATAGGCCGGATAGGAAAAGACGCTTTCCAGTTCTCCGCTAGTGCGGGGACGGTAGATCTGTAAGCCATGGTAGGGTTTGAGGGTAAAGGAGCCGTCGGCATTATCTCCATTGGTGCAGACAAACTCTTCCTCCCCATCGCCATCCAGGTCGACCAGCCGCATGGCATTAGCCCCCCAGACAGCGGGCCAGGAGATCCGGATGCTTTCCTGGAACTGTCCCCCACCCTGGTTGAGGTACTGGTAAATGCCCTCAGCACCCTGGGCCATCAGGACCAGCAGGTCGGGCCAGCCATCGGCATTCAGGTCCCGGATCGCCAGGGCCGTGGCGCCCGGGTATGGGCGCAGGATCTGTCGCTCAAAGCGGCCGTCGCCGGCCTGCCGATACCAGGCCAGGCGGCCCAGCCAGTACCCAAACTCGCCCACCACCACATCCTGCAGGCCATCCTGATCGAGATCCGCCCAGGCCATCGTCACGGGCCGCGCCAGCCCCTGCAGCAGGGTATCCAGATGAGCTGCCCGCCCGGGTTGCGGCGGTTGCCAGCGATAGAGCCGCCCCCGCTCCTGATCGGAGGGGTTGAAGATGCCGATGGTAAGCACATGATAGGCATCCCCCTCCGCTGGCGTAATCGCTACCGGGGCGCTGGCAAAGCGGTGGGCCAGCAAGGGCTCGCCGGCCTCGTCGAGCAGGAAGAGATTGCCTTGCCGGTCGCCCACCCACAGCGCTTGCCGCGCGCTGTCCCATTGCAGCAGGCACACCAGCGGATACAAATCCGAGGGCGTGGGCTGAGGCTGCATGGTCAGGGGCCCCTCGGATGTGGGCAGAGGAAAAGTCAGCCGAGGAGACAGGCTATCGGGCGCGTAGGTTTCAAAGTAAGCTACAATCCGGGCCCAGGCCTCTGTACTCAGCTGGGGGCGGGCCGGAAAAATCTCGGCCTGCAACATCCGGCGGGCAACATCTATCCCCTGGGCGCCCACGGGGATCGCCCCCTCTTGCGGGATGCCAAGGCGGCGGCCCATCAGGGGCAGCACCCCCCGGGTCCAGCTAGGACCCGGCAACTGCGCCGGACTGGGCAGGAGGTGGCAGCCGGTACAATAGGCTGCTGCCAGCTGGGCTCCGTCCCAGTCACGGACTTCGTTGGAATCGGGCAGTGCGGGCCGCGGCGGGTAGGGCGGCGGGGGAGCGGCGGGGCGGCAAGCAACCAGCCCCAGGAGCAGCCCAAGCAACCCCAGCGGCCAGATATGTCCAGCTATTGATCGAGCCATTCTTTGAACAGGGGGGTTTTGTCACTGCTGACCACCACCTCTTCGTCGATGGGAGGATCCAGCTCCAGCTTGAGGCGGCCCTTAAAATAAGGATGAATGACCTGTACAGCGTCCACATGGACCAGGAATTGCCGATTGGCTCGAAAAAAGGAACGTGGGTCGATCATCTCGCTCAGGCGATCCAGGGAATAGTCCACGGGAAAGCGGCGCCCTTCGCGGGAAACCAGTAAGGTGAGCTTGCGGTCGGAATAAAAATAGGCGATTTCCTCGGTCTTAACGGCGCGGATGTTGGGGCCATTGCGGACGAGGAAACGGGACTTGAAGGCGGGTTCGCGCGCCAGCAGGCGCGCGGCCAGCTCGTCAAGGTCGATCTCCGGGGCGGGCGGCGCCCCGCTGCTGAGCTCCTGCCGCAGGCTGGCCAGCTTGTCGAGGGCCTGGGCCAGCTTTTCGTAGCGCAGGGGCTTCAGGAGGTAGTCGATGCTGTGGACAGCAAAGGCTTCCAGCGCGTACTGGTCATAGGACGTGGTGAAGATCACCGGACAGCTGACCGGGACGGTCCGAAAGATTTCGAAGCAAAGGCCGTCTACCAGCTGGATATCGGCAAAGATCAGGTCGGGCATCTCATGGCCTTGCAGCCAGGCCACGGCCTCCTCGACCGAAGCCAGCTGGGCCAGCGGCTGCATCTGTGGGTCGTAGCGCTGGCACAGGCGGGCCAGGCGCTCTGCCGCCAGGGCTTCGTCTTCGAAGATCAGGATATTCATCAGCTATTGAGCGATAAGAGCGGCAAGCATACGAAAAATTCCGCTTCGGTCTGAGACACTTCAATTTCATCTCCCGACAGGTAGGCGTAGCGCTTGCGGATATTGGATAAGCCAAAACGCGAACTTGGCTCCGCCAGGGGCTTTGGCTGCCGGTTGTTCTGGACTTTCAGACGGTCTCCCTCCGCCGTGATGGCAATGTGCAAGGGTTGCTGCTCGGAGACGCGGTTGTGTTTTATGGCGTTTTCGATCAGCATCTGTACCGCCAGAGGGGGTACGTAGCGGTTGCGGGCCGCCGCACTTACCTCCGTACGAATCTCCAACCCCCCGGGAAAGCGCTGGCGCAGCATGTAGATATAGGCGTCTACGACCTCCAACTCCCGGTCGAGAGAGACCAGTTCCTCTCCTTTGCTGCGCAATACATAGCGATACACCTCCGAAAAAGCCGCCAGAAAATCCTGGGCCGCATCGGGGTCCTTGTCGATGAGGGAGCTCAGGATGTTGAGGTTGTTAAACAAAAAATGGGGATCCAGGTGGTTCTTGAGGGACTCCAGCCGGCCACGGACATTCTCCTGCTTGAGCTGCTCGGAGTACAGCATGGACCGGCGCCATTGCATGAGGACAAAAAAGGCCCCATTGACAAAAATTACCGGCAGGATAATGAAGAGGCCGTAGAGATTGAGCACCAGAAACTGGTAACGATCGGGGGTCACATCCAGGAACCAGACCTTAGCCAGAAAATAGGTGATATTGATCCCCCCCAGGGCCAGGAGGGTCGCCAAACCAATCTGTACCCACAAGCGCTGAGCCATGGCCTCCTCCCAGGGCAGGACCCGATCCAGGTAGCGGGCCAGGGCCCTGTGGCTGAGTCCCACCCATAGGATCACTACGCCTCCCCAGGCAAAAGCCACCCGGGTAGGCGGGTCGAGGTCCAACAGGAACAAAGCCCCGCCCTCCACCAGCAGGAGCAGGAGTAGCAGCATTCGCAGGACCAGAGGTGGACGAGGCAGG
>RFHL01000209.1 GCA_003696875.1 Bacteroidota bacterium
GAAGGGATCTTCCTCCTGGACTCCGGCGGTCAGTACGAAGATGGCACCACCGACATCACCCGGACGGTGGCGCTGGGACGACCGACCGCCCAGCAGCAGCGGGACTTTACCCTCGTCCTCAAGGGGCACATCGCCCTGGCCCGGGCCATCTTCCCGGTGGGAACCACCGGCCAGCAGCTTGATGTCCTGGCCCGGCAAGCCCTCTGGGCTGATCACCTGAACTACGGACATGGGACCGGCCACGGCGTGGGGTTTTTCCTCAATGTGCACGAAGGGCCCCAAGGCATCAGTCCGGTGCATCGCCCACACAACCAGCTTGCTCCCGGTATGCTCACCTCCAATGAGCCCGGCCTCTACCGGACCGATGCCTACGGCATCCGGACCGAAAACCTCTTGCTGTGCGTGGAGCACGGCTACAGCGATCCCTACGGGACCTTTCTGGGCTTTGAAACCATCACCCTCTGCCCCATTGATTCCAGGCTGATCGACATCAGCCTCCTGTCGCCCGAAGAAATCGATTGGCTGGACACCTACCATGCTGGCGTACAGGAGGCCCTGTATCCCCACTTGCCCCCCGCCGAGCAAGCCTGGCTTACCCTCCAGACCCAGCCGCTGGTGTTTCCCTAGACTCGGCATTTGGTCTTTCCGGCAAAAATAAATCCAGCCCAACCGGCTTTTTTATTTATTTTACCTAAATGGACCATCCATCTTTAGGGAACAACCGGCCGGCCAGGCTGGCGGGGAAGCGGCTTGCCATATGGCTCTGGATGCTGGGCCTGTGGCCCGGTCTGGGGTGGGGACAGGCCCCCGCTCAGACGGACTCCCTGCACCACCTCTGGCAGCAAGCGGACCAGCCCAAGGCAGTCCGGCTCGAAGCGCTGGATCAGTGGATCGCGGATGCCCTGATCCCGGATCAGCTCGATAGCGTGGGTCCCTATGCCCGCCAGCAGCTACGCTGGGCGGAGGCGCAAGACCAGCCGCTCTATGCGGCCCGGGCCCAGGTGACCCTGGGGCTCGCCTACCGCGAGCAGAGCCAGGTAGATTCGGCCACCTTCTTTTTGTCGGCCGCTCTGGCCCGATATGACAAGCTGAATGTTCCTCAGGAACGGGCCGCCACGGCCCTCAAGCGCGCCCAGACCCTGCGGGTCACGGGTGATTATGCCGAGGCTATCAAGGACTTTTTTGCCAGCCTCAAGGCCGGCGAACGCCTGGGCGACTCCGCCATGATTGCCGCCTCCACCATGGGGATCGGGCTGACATACCGTACCCAGGGCGATATGGATCTGGCGATGGCCTATCTGCAGCGGAGCCAGGTGGCTTACCAGTCGATCGGGGATCTGGCCCCGCAGGTCAAGATTCTCAACAACCTGGCCATCATTCGCCTGATGGCCAGGGATCCAGCCGGAGCCCGGGCGAGCTTTGAGGAAGCCCTGGCCGCTGCCGCGGCGCAGGACGACTCCTCCAGCCAGATCACCCTCCTGCTCAACCTGGGCGGCATCGTCGCCCAGATGGGCGACACCGACCAGGCCATGACCTATCTGAAGCGCTGCTATGCGCTGGCCGAAGCCCAGGACCGCCGGTCTACCATGGCCACCTCCCTCCGCAACATCGCCGGCGTGCACAAAATGCGCGGCGAAGACGCGCAGGTGATCGCCTATGGCCGCCAGGCGCTGGCGCTGGCTGAGTCCCTTTCCGAAATCAAGCTGATGGAAGTCCTGAGCGCCGAGATGCAGGAAAGCTACGAGGCTCTGGGCCAATACAAGGAAGCGCTGGCCATGCATGAGTTGCATGTTGCGATGCGGGACAGCGTGCGCAGCGCCAACAACCCGAAGGAGACCATGCGCCAGCAAATGGCCTATGAGTTTGAGAAAAAGGCCCTGGAGGACAGCCTGAACTATGTGCAAGAACAGGCGGCTACGACCTTGGTCTACCAGAAACAGGTTTCCAATCGCAACTACCTCCTGCTCGGCGGCCTATTGCTGGCCGGGCTGGGGTTTGGGGCGGTGCGCTACCGGCAGCAGCTCCGCTTGCGCGAGCGGGAAGCCGCCCGGCAGCAGGCCCAGGCCCGGCAAGCCCAACTGGAAGAACTGGATGCGCTCAAGTCCACCTTCTTCACCAACCTCTCCCGCGAGTTCCGGACGCCGCTGACGGTCATCATGGGCATGGCCCGCCAACTGCCCGCGACC
Source organism: Bacteroidota bacterium (assembly GCA_003696875.1). Lineage (GTDB taxonomy): Bacteria > Bacteroidota > Bacteroidia > J057 > J057 > RFHL01. The sequence goes on from RFHL01000209.1 coordinate 2,187, forward strand.
CAGACCCAGACCGCTCAGCTCATCACCCGCAATGGCCAGCGGCTGCTTCGGCTCATCAACCAGCTGCTGGACCTGGCGCGCCTGGAGGCCCAGAGCCTGCCGCTGACCTATATTCAGGCCGATATCCTGCCCCAATTTCGCTATCTCATCGCCTCCCTGGCGCCGCTGGCAAGCCAGCGCCAGATCGACCTACGGCTGGAGAGCCCCCTCCCTGAGCTCGTCATGGACCACGACCCGGGCAAGATCCAGGATATCCTCTCCAATCTGATCGGCAATGCGCTCAAGTTTACGCCCGAGGGCGGGGAGGTAAACGTGCGGGTAGAGGCCGACGAGGCGGCCGCACGCTTGCAGGTAGCCATCCGGGATACCGGCCCCGGTATCCCCCAAGCAGAGCTTCCGCAGATCTTCGATCGGTTTTTTCAAGGGGGCGACAGCGACCGGGATACCAGCAGCGGCGTAGGGCTCGCTCTGGTCAAGGGGTTGATTGATCAGATGGGCGGGGAGATTTCGGTAGAAAGCCAGCCCGGAGCCGGGAGCTGTTTTCGCTTCTGGCTGCCGATCCGGCGGATCGCGCCCCAGGAGGAGGTACGCATAGAGCCGATCCTCGAAGCCCCGACGGCCCCGGCCGTCTTGCCTGAGGCAACGGCAAGCGCTGAGGAGCGCCCCCGGGTCCTCATCATTGAGGACCAGGCCGATGTGATCACCTACCTCGCGGCCCTGCTCGGGCCGGAATACGAGCTGCTCACCGCCACCGACGGCGAGGCCGGCCTCGCGCTGGCCCAGGCGGAGGTGCCTGACCTCGTGGTCTGCTATGTGATGCTCCCGCTCCGGGACGGCTATGCCGTCACGCAGAGCCTAAAAACCCATCCCAGCACCAGCCATATCCCCATCGTGATGCTCACGGCCCGTGCCGATCAGGCCGATCGCATGGCGGGCCTCGCCCAGGGGGCCGATGCCTACCTGACCAAGCCCTTCCATCAGGAAGAGTTGCTGCTACGGCTGCGCAAGCTGCTGGAGCTGCGCCAGACCCTGCAGGCTCGCTATCGCGGGGAGGCCGATAGCCCACCAGCAGAAGAAAAGGCGGCTCCCAGCCGCCCCACCCTGGACGACCTCTTCCTGGAACAGATCCGCGAGACGCTCCGCGAACGCCTGGCCGACCCCACCCTCAGCATTCACGACCTCTGTGAAGCGGTGCATCTCACCCGCACCCAGGTGTACCGCAAGATCAAGGCCCTGACCGGACAGACTCCCACCCTCTATATCCGCAGCGCCCGCCTGCGGCAGGCCCGTCATTTGCTGGAAACCACCGCCCTCACGATCTCCGAGGTCGCTTACGACTGCGGCTTCCATGACCCCAACTACTTTTCGCGCGTCTTTCTGGAAGAATTCGGCGAGCGCCCCACCGCCACCCGGGAGGTCTGAAGCTCCCGAACCTGCGCCTCCCAATTGCCATTGCCATGCCTCCCCTGAATCCCGATCTGCAAAACCGCCTCATCCTTTCCCTGTTTTGCGTGCTCATCAGCATGCTGCTGCTGTATTTCTGGTACCTCTCCCTCCCCAAGCTAAAAGCCAACCAGCGGGATGGCAGCGGGCTCTTTTACCTGGGGCTCAGCTACCTGCTCTACGCCACCCTGGGCCTGGTTTCGGTTTTCCAACCGCTCCCGGTTACGCTGCTGATCGTTTCAGGCCTCATCGGCTTTGCCCTGCTTTCGTCCCTGCCCTTTTTCAGCCTGGGTACGCACCAGATAGATCGCATCGTGACGCATCCCCGCTGGCGAAACGGGGTCAAATACGCCGGCTTTGCCTGGGTGATCCTCGCCTCCCTGATCAGCGAATGGGCGGGCGTGTATATGCTGGATACCGTCCTGACGGTGGTCACACTGAGCTGCCTGGGGTTCTTTATTGTGCGCTACTTCTGGCAGCGCCAGCTGCGCTTCATTGCGGTCATTGCGGCCGGCTACTTTGCCACCTTCATCCTGCTCCAAATCTGGCAACCCGGGAGTCTGAGCGAAGGCAAATTTACCCACCTCAACACCCTCGTCCTCGGACCGGCGCTGGTCCTCTCCGTCATCAGCCTGGCCTATACCTTCAACTGGCTCAACGAGCTGGATTTCTACGAACTCTCCAATATCTGGGTCGCCCCACCCAGCGCACCGCAGGCCGCCCATACGGCCTATGCGCCCCTGACCCAACCCGGTCACCGCAGCGACTGGCTGGAAAAGATGGCCAAGGATGAAATCGAAACCGTCATCGAAGAGATGATCATCCTGCGCAAGCACCGGCACGAAAACCTCGAAGACCTCCTCAATCTGGCCTCGCGCAACACCCGCAACAACACCCACTACCTCAAGGACCTCATCAAGTATGAGGACTATCAGCTCAACCGCAACAAGATTGCCCACGCGCTGACGCAGATGGTGAAGGAAGCGGCGCATTAAGCGGGTCGCAGCAGCACTGCGACCAGTTCCTCGGCCATTTCGGTCCAGTCGGGCTCCAGCACCAGGAAATGGCCCGATTCCGGCCGAATGACGGCCTTCACGTGGTATCGGGCAGCAGTGTCCCGCACATCGGCGGGCAAGGCGAGGTTGTCCTGATCGGCCCCACACACCCAGAGCGGCACCTGCCGCACCGCCCCTTCCCGCACCCCCGGGCGCAAGGTATGCGCCAGGGCCAGGAAGGATTCCCGCTGCAGCAAGGTCCCAAAATAGGCCCGGTCCGCCGCCGGTACCCGGGCCGAAAGCAGACCCGGAGGCGGGTCGCCGGGCAGGCGGCGCACCAGCGAGGGCAAGAAGGTGATCATCATATAGGCCAGCAGCAGGCGGGGCCGCCTGAGCATGTTGGTCAGGGTATGCCGCAGCCCAAAAGGCGGCAGAGAAGCCAGCAAGGCCGCCCCGGCGGCCTCCCCCGGATAGCGGCTCAGGTATTTCTGGATCACCAGTCCCCCCATGGAGTGCCCGATCAGCACCGGCGGGTCGCCGACGTGGTCGGCCAGGCGGCGCAAGCGCCGCACGTAGCTCCCCAGCGTGTATCGCCATAGCGTAAGCGGCCCCCAGCCGGGGGCCTTGAGGTGGATCGCATACACGGCGAAGCCACGCGCTGCCAGATAGGGCAGCAGGTTGCGGGTCCACATGTGCCCGTCGGTATAGGCTCCGTGGACCAGGATCACCGGCGGGCTCCCCAGCCGGCCTCGGCCAGCCCGCAAATAGGCTATGTCGGTTCCGGGTATCTGTGCTTCGGTTATGTCCATCTCGTGCCGCTTCATGCGGGGGGTCTGTGGTATGCTGGTAACCTACGAATAATTCTCTGACCTCTCCCCCTCCAAGCTTTGCCGCCAAACGCGTCAAAAAGGAATCTGCGGATTTTTGAGAAAAGACCAACTTACAAAACTCTAATAATCAATTCTTTGCACCCACATGCAACCTGAGTCCGGGTTGGCGCAACCTGCGTGCAGCAAGGTGTCCCGCCTGTTTCCCACCTTGCCCTTGCCCTACTGCTCAACCTTGTCGACACAAATTGTGCAGCCACGGTCCATGACTTGGCCGCTCTACTGCCCTCCATACGTTCATCCACCCAAATCCTTTTCCTATGAAAAATGTATGCTCCCACCCTGTTTTCAGGGCGATCCTCTGCAGCCTGCTGGTCTTTTCGGGGCCGGCGCTCCGCGCCCAGCTGTTTCGCAACTTTGACAACAGCGCGGTCCCGGACAATGCCTGCGGCAGCAATGAGCTGGAAATACCCACTGAGGTATCAGGCGTAGGCAAGCTCAACCTTGCCGAGGACAAAGGGGTTGTGGTCATCTTCAACATGACCTACACCTACGTCGGTGACATCAAGATCTCCCTGGAATCTCCGGCGGGTACCCGGGTTCTGCTCTTCAACCGCCATGGTGGCGGGGGAGACAATTTCCAGGTGACCTACTTTGCCTATTGGGACAATCTGGATCCCATTTCCGCCGGCACAGCCCCCTTTTATTATTATTTCAACCCGGACGAATCCCTCACGGCTTTTGACGGGGAAATTGCCGAAGGGACCTGGAAAGTCATCGTCTGCGACGCCGCCAGCGGCGATGTGGGCACCATGGGCACCGTCAGCCTGGTATTCAATAATACCGGCTATTTCAAGA
>RFHL01000210.1 GCA_003696875.1 Bacteroidota bacterium
GTGTCATGTATTTGTTTGGAAAAATGAGATAGTACGAGAACAAAAATCATAATTTTTGCTGTAACCTGACCATTTCAAAAGGTTTTTTGTGTGTTTCTCCCCATTTTCTTACAGGCAAATTCTCCTTTATCGGGGGAAAACCATGTGGTCGCTGAGGCGTTATACTAGCTATGCACACGCTACCTATGCACCGGCTTTCCCCGCTAGAGGGGGCCTATGCCAACCATTTGCTACAGGAAGGCCGCCGACCGGCCTCTGTCCATGCATTTATGCATGCGCAGGACCAGCCCGAAAGGGCTTTCTATGAGCAGTATTCGTCTTTTTCCCAGCTAGAGCAGCGGCTGATGCAGGCGCTCTTTGCCGAGGCGGCCGAGGTGCTGCAAGGCGCTCCGGAGTATGCCGATTACGGCACCCGGGAGCGGCTGCTGGGGATCTTTTTTACCTGGATGGAGGTCCTGACGGCCCATCGCAGCCTGGTCAGGCTGCTGTATCGGCACCAGAAGCCGGGACTCCTCAAGGAGGGCATCCTCCGTGCGCTGCGGCCAGACTTTCAGGCTTTTGCTCAGGAGGTGCTCCGAGCTGGCAACGCCAGCGGCGAGGTGGCCGACCGCTGGATCCTGCCCCGCTGGTATGCCGATGTCTTTTGGACCCAGGCTCGGCTGGTCTTTCAGTTTTGGTTGGCCGACCGGAGCGCCAATTTTGAGCAAACCGATGCGATCATAGAAAAATCTGTCAACTTCCTGATGGACCTCATCCAGCCCAATGCCCTGGACTCCGGGGTGGACCTGGTGCGGTTTTTCTGGCAGCGGCGATCCTAGCCTTTACCTACAACCATGGCCGAAGAACAATCCAAGATTCCCAGTTCGAAAATCCAGCGGGCAAGCCGCTTTATGCGTACCGGCGTCAAGGTCGGGGGCAATTACCTCAAGCATTATTCCAAGCAACTGCTGGGAGCAGAGACCTCCCGGGAGGCTTTGGATGAAAAAAATGCCGCCGACATCTATGATACCCTGAGTCAGCTAAAGGGCAGTGCCCTCAAGGTTGCACAAATGCTGAGCATGGACCGGGGCATGCTGCCCGAGGCCTTCAGCAAGCAGTTTGCGCAGGCCCAGCACAAAGCGCCGCCGCTCTCCGGGCCGCTGATTGTCAAGACTTTTCGGCAGTACTTTGGCAAGTCGCCGGGCGAGCTGTATGACCGCTTTGAGATGCAGTCTACTCATGCCGCCTCCATCGGGCAGGTGCATCGGGCGGAGAAAGACGGCGCCCCGCTCGCCGTCAAGATTCAGTACCCTGGTGTGGCCGACAGCGTGGTATCAGACTTGCGTATCGTTCGCCCCTTTGCCCGGCAGCTCTTCGGCTGGAAAGACGCCGACCTGGATGTATACTTCGAAGAAGTGCAAGACCGCCTGCTGGAGGAGACCGATTACGCGCTGGAACTGGAGCGGGGGCGCTACCTCTCGGAGCAGTGCCGGGAAATTCCTCACCTTGTATTTCCTGTCTATTACCCTGAGCTGTCGGCTCCCAAGGTGGTGAGCATGAGCTGGCTGGAAGGCATGCACATGGATGCCTTTCTGGCGACTGAGCCGAGCCAAGAGATCCGCAATCAGGCCGGGCAGGCCCTATGGGATTTTTATAATTATCAGGTGCACCGGCTCAAGCTTATGCATGCCGATGCCCATCCGGGCAACTTCCTCTTCCGTCCCGACGGGACGGTGGGGGTACTGGATTTCGGCTGCGTCAAGGAAATTCCGGAGGCCTTTTACCAAACCTATTTCTCCTTATTGCAGCCCAGTGTTCTGGAGGATGAAGCCACCTTCCTCGAAAGCTGCCGAGCGGCGCAAATCATCCATGAAGAAGACACGGCCGAGGAGATCGCCCTGTATACGGGCATCTTTCGGGAAGCCCTGGACATCGTATTGGCCCCTTTCCATCAGGGGCGCTTTGACTTCGGCGACGATGCCTACTTCGACCGGATCTATGCGTATGGGGACCAGATGGGCCGAAATCCGGCCCTGCGTCGGACCAAGTCGCCCCGGGGCGACAAGGATGGGCTCTACCTGAATCGCACCTACTTTGGTCTCTTCTCCATCCTGCACAAGCTTCGGGCCGAGGTCGATACGCAGCACTACATGCCCGAGCTGGTATAGACCCGTAGGCCTTACTCCCGAATCCGGGTGATGCGGGCACCCAAGGGGTTAAGCCGGTGCTCTATCTGCTGGTAGCCACGGTCGATCTGCTCAATGTTGTAGATGCGGGAAGTTCCTTCTGCGGAGAGGGCCGCGATGAGCAGCGCCACGCCGGCCCGGATGTCCGGGCTTGTCATCGAAATGGCCCGCAAGGGCTGCCGGCGTTCCATGCCGATCACAGTGGCCCGGTGCGGGTCACACAGGATAATTTGCGCCCCCATGTCGATCAGTTTGTCGACAAAGAAGAGGCGGCTCTCGAACATCTTCTGGTGAATGAGGACCGACCCCTTACATTGCGTGGCCAGAACAAGGATGATGCTCAGCAGGTCGGGCGTGAAGCCCGGCCAGGGATGGTCCGATACCGTCAGGATGCTCCCGTCAATAAAGGTCTCAATCTGGCAGACGGTGTCGGTCGCCCGCACGTGGATGTCGTCCCCGTCAATTTCCATGGGGACACCCATACGGCGGAAAATTTCCGGGATGATGCCCAGGTGGGCCACGCCCGCCTGCCGGATGATGAGATCGCCCTGGGTCATGGCAGCCATGCCCATAAACGAGCCCACCTCGATCATATCGGCGAGGAGCCGGTGCGGCGTCGCGGCGGGAATCCCGCCGAGGCTATCCACCCCCTCGATGGTGAGCAGGTTGGACCCTACGCCGCTGATGCGCGCCCCCATGCGGTTGAGCATGGTACAGAGTTGCTGCAGATAGGGTTCGCAGGCGGCATGGTAAATGGTGGTTTTGCCCTTGGCCAGAACTGCTGCCAAGACCAGGTTGGCGGTACCTGTCACCGAGGCTTCGTCGAGCAGCATATAGGTACCTTGCAGGCCTTTGGGGGCATGTACCTGGAAGAGACCTTGCTGTTCGTTGTAGTCAAAAGTGGCTCCCAGCTGCTGAAACCCCCAAAAGTGGGTATCAAGCCGGCGGCGGCCAATCTTGTCGCCACCCGGCCGGGAGATATAGGCCACGCCAAAGCGGGCCAGCAAGGCACCCACCAACATGATGGAGCCGCGCAGCTTGGCGGCACGCTGCCAGTAGGCTTCGGAATGGAGGTAATCCAGGTCGATGGCATCGGCCTGAAAGGTGTAGGTGCCCGGAGCCGGATGGCTCACCTTCACCCCCATAGCCCGGAGAATCTCAATCAGGCGGTTGACATCGACGATGTCAGGGATGTTGGAAATGGTGACGGGCTCAGGGGTGAGGAGTACGGCGCAGATGACTTGCAGCGCCTCATTTTTTGCCCCCTGCGGGGTGATTTCTCCTTTCAGGGGGTGCCCCCCTTCAACGGCAAAGTATTCCATGACAAGACAGTAGCAAGTGAAAGGCGTGGGCGCAGTCTTCCGCGAGGGGGGATAGGAAGGAAACGCCGGGAGCTTTCGCTATCCCGGATGCGTCAATGCTTTTTGTTGGAGGGGCGCCGCCGGCGGCTGCGCTTGCGGGAGGACTTGGACTTCTTGGGAGCCTGCTTGATGGGTGGGGGCATCTTGGTCAGATGGATATGCCGGGGGTCGGCTTCCAGGCGACCCTGGGAAATCTCCCGGATGTGGTCGGCGATGATCTGGGGAGCGTTGCCTTCCCGGTCCGAGGACCGGAGGAAGAGCTTCATGGTATTGGCGATAGCATTGATGTAGGCGGTGCGCTTCTCCCCTTCCTCCATCTTCAGGGCTTCCTCAATCATGAGGTAGACATTGCGGCCGTACTGCTTGTAGCGGGTGCGGGGCTTGTCATAGGGCATGCGCTCAGATGGCCGGGACTCAATCACCTCCCGCTCGGGTGCGGGATAGGGAGCGTCTACGTCCAGCTGGTAGTCACTCATGATAAAAAGGGCATCCCAGAGCTTCTGTTTATAGTCCGGCTCTTCCTTGAGGGAAGGCTTGAGGGTAAGAATCATCCGGATGATCTCATGCGCCATGGCCGTGCGCTTGTCCTTGTCCTCCAGGGTCAGGGTATACTCGATCATACCCTGTATGTTCCGGCCAAATTCACGGAGGCGGAGGGGCGTTTCAGAAATGTAATAATCCATATAAGGAAAGTCAGTCATCCCGGCGGAAATGCGCGGCCGGGGGATCACCCATGTGCACAGTCAGGAATGGGTTGGTGGGGCGAAGACGGAGAATGGTGGGTCTGATCGCCCGTACAAAAGTAGACAAAAAGCCTCAAGGCGCCAAGATCTTGCTCACAAGATCATGAGCCTGGCGTATTTGAGCAGGAGAACCTTGCGCCCGCGGCCGTCGAAGTCGACGATGGCCTTGCGGCTCGCTGCCTCTCCCTCGACCGAGAGGACCTTGCCTTTGCCAAAGCGCTGATGGCGTACGCGTAAGCCAGCGACGATATCGTCGCTGGCTTACGCGTA
>RFHL01000211.1 GCA_003696875.1 Bacteroidota bacterium
GGCTGTGGATGATGCTGCCAATGGGGATCTCGGGTTGCATGCCTCCGCAGGTGCCGAGCCGCAGGAGCTTGAGGGATTGTCGTGCAGGGCGTACCTGACGGCTGGCAAAGTCGATGTTGAAGAGGGCATCCAACTCGTTGAGGGTGATGTCGATGTTGTCGGGGCCGATCCCGGTGGAGATCACCGTCATGCGCTCGCCTTCAAAAGTGCCGGTGATGGTGTAGAATTCGCGTTGGGAGCGCGTAAACTCCCGATGGGAAAAGCGCTGGGCCACTTTTTCGACCCGACCCGGGTCGCCTACCAGGATGATTTTGGGGGCGACCTCGCCCGGATGAAGACGCAAATGGTACACGGCCCCGTCGGCCGTCAGGATCAGTTCAGAAGCGCGCATGCGGCAAAAATTGGATGGAAAAATTCATTTTGCCAAAAGTACAAACAATGTCCGGATTCCGGAGGTTATCTTCAACCGTTGATTTTTCCTTCCCGGCCGTACAACTATTCAGAAAAAATCGGGTAATATTAATTACGTGGAAGGGTGACATCTCACCCTCTGCGTCGTCTTGGTATAAACCAGGAGCGACACTTGCGCATCGAAGCGCCCATTTTTGGCCAGGAGGGTATCTTGCAACTGAGCCAGGGGCACCTTACCTTTGCGCACTTAGGCTCTTGGCATACCCGCAGCGATTTTTGGTCGTGCCCCCCGGGTTTTCTATATTCGAAAAGCCTTATACAGCCCTTTGCATGAGACAGCTTAAGATTAGCAAGCAGATTACCAATCGGGAGTCCCAGTCTCTCGACAAGTATTTGCAAGAGATAGGAAAGGTAGAACTGCTTACCCCCGACGAGGAAGTCGAGCTGGCCCGTCGCATCAAACAAGGCGATCAGGTCGCCCTTGAAAAGCTCACCAAAGCGAACCTGCGCTTTGTGGTGTCGGTGGCCAAGCAGTATCAGAATCAGGGTCTTTCCCTGGGAGACCTGATCAATGAAGGCAACCTTGGCCTGATCAAAGCCGCCAAGCGCTTTGATGAAACCCGGGGCTTCAAATTCATCTCCTATGCCGTATGGTGGATCCGGCAAAGCATCCTGCAGGCCCTGGCCGAGCAGTCCCGGATCGTCCGTCTGCCTCTGAATCGGGTAGGTGCCCTGAACAAGATCGGTAAGGCCTTCTCCAAGCTGGAGCAGGAATTCGAGCGGGAGCCTTCGCCCGAAGAAATTTCCGAGGTCTTGGAGAGCATGAGTGAGGAGGAAATCTCCGATACGCTCAAAATATCGGGTCGGCATGTGTCGGTGGATGCGCCCTTTGTACAGGGTGAGGAAAACCGCCTGCTGGACGTGCTCGAAAACGACTCCGAGCCCAATCCCGACAACGAACTGATCAACGAAAGCCTGAGTAAAGAGGTGGAACGGGCGCTGAGCACCCTCACCCAGCGGGAAGCTGAGGTGATTCGCCTCTATTTCGGGATCGGGGTCGAGCATTCCCTTACCCTGGAGGAGATCGGCGAAAAGTTTGATCTCACCCGGGAGCGGGTACGTCAGATCAAGGAAAAAGCCATCCGCCGTTTGCGGCACACCTCTCGTAGCAAGGGGCTCAAGACATACTTGGGATAGCTTGCCCGCGGATTGATTTTACGCCAAAACCGCCGACTCCTTCAGGGGTCGGCGGTTTTGCTATTGTGTCAGGGAGCTGTGTCTACTTGATCTCAAAGGTTCCCCGCCCGATGACTTCCCCTTCGCAGAAGATGCTCACATAGTGGGGACCATCCATAAACTTGCCGTCCCGCCCGTCGGGACGGGCCCAGATGAGACAGATTTCCTCCGACAGACCCCGATAGTTGACTTGGGTGGTGGCGGAGTAGGCACGGGTCTGCCCCTCAACACTGAAGGTGCCCGAATAGCCCGCCTCATTGGTGAGGGTTTGGCCGGTGGGGTCCTCAATGACGAGGTAGATATCGCGGGTGCCCTTTTCTGCAAAAGCATTGTCGAGGAGGGTAAAGCAGGTCTCAATGGCATCTTGCCCATTGGCGAAGCGGGTGCCGGCCTTGCCGCGCTTGTCGCGGCGGGTGTTGTATTCGTAAAACGTAAACTCTACCGCCTTGAGGCGGGCGGCCCGGGCGCGGTCCTGGGCCAACTGCTGTTCTTTGGCGTCGTTCTCGGCGGCGAGAATGGCATTTTCTTCCTGCAAAATGGCCGAAGTGCCCCGTATGCTGTCGAGCGCCTGGGCCAGCTGGGCGTTTTCTTCCTGTAGCTGTCGGATGGTCTCCCGGTTCTGGGCGATGGTCTGTTGCAGGTTGCTCACCTGGGTCTCCAACTCGCGGATGCGGGCCACATTAAGCTTCCCCGCCTGCCGGGCCTCATCGAGGCGGTTGATCACCTCCTCCAACTGCCGGCTTTTGAGGGCCAGTTGCTCTTCTTTTTTCAGAATATCCTCGGCCTGATCGTCCCGCTCTACCTGCAGGGTAGCGATGTCTTCTTCCAACTGGTAGATTTCCTGGCTGAGGGCTTCCAGCCGCTCGTCCTTTTCTTTACCAGCTTCTTTTTCCATGAAATACTTGGTGGCAAAGTAGCCCAGGGCCGACAACACCAGTATCCCGACAATGACGAGGATGGCCCGGCTGGTTTGCTGTGACTGATCTTTCATAGGGTGAGACGTAAGCGAGAAGTCAGAGGAGAGAGGTCAGAGAAGAGAAGTCAGAAGTTTCCGATTTTGAACTACGAACTACGAACTACGAACTACGAACTACGAACTACGAACTACGAACACACATTCCCCTTCGGAGGATGCCGGTATGCGAATCCCAAAATAGGGGATTGTAACGAAATTAACCAATACGCTCTTTGTGCAAGGCTTCGAGCACAAAGGCCTGGGCCTGATCGGCGGCTAGGGCGACCTCCCAGTTGCCCCGGGTGCGGGGCGTGACGTGATTGGAGATGCCGCGAAAGGCATAGAAAGGAATGCCTTCGCGCAACATGGCGTAAAAAAAGGCTGCGCCCTCCATGGTCTCGGCAGTAGCCTGCCAGCGGGTGGCTGCCGCTTCGATGCTAGTCGCTTCGCCATGAACGGTATTGACGGTAATGCCTGCCACTTTGGGCAGTACGCAGGGGGAAGGGGTGGGATTTTCCAGCCAGTTGTACCAGCGTTTTTCTCCTTTTTCCAGCACCGCAAAGCCCATCGCTTCCATATCCATAAAGCCGCCGGGCTGCTCGGCCCCCATCTCGGAAAAGGCATCTCGGGTGATCTCCACCACCGTTCCAAGGGGCAGCTCCAGGTCGAAGCTGCCGGCGATGCCCAGCTGTATGCCCAGATCAAAGGGCTGCCGGGCCAGGATCTGGCCCAGCCGGTAGGCGGCATTCACGATGCCTACCCCGGTGTGGAGCAGGGTGAAGTGGTGGCCCTGCGCCTCCCCGGCAAATTGGCCGGGGGCGGTCTCCTGCAGGGAAAGGGCGGTGCGTAACTGACGGCTCTCGACCGCGACGGCGGTTACCAGCAGAATATTCATGCCTCGAAATTAGGGCTGGCTGCGGTCGGGGACAAGGAATAAAATCGCCTGCGGGGCTGATTTTATTCTCCCTCCGGCGCATAGGCCCAGCGGACCAGCACCGGCAGCAGGAGCAGGTCGGCGAGCAAGGCAAAGACGATGGTCAGGGCCGTAAAGAGGCCGGTGTTGTACGTGCCGCCAAAGTCAGAGGCGAGCAACATGATGAAGCCGCCCATCAGGATAAAGGAAGTCAGCAGCATGGCCTTGCCGGTGCCAAGCAGGGTGTTGCGGATGGCGGTATCCACAGAGCGGCCTTTGGCCAGTTCCAGCCGGTAGCGGGTGAGAAAGTGGATGGTGTCGTCCACGGCGATGCCAAAGGCAATCACGAATACGAGGGCGGTGGAGGCGGTGAGGGTGATGCCAAACAGCCCCATGATGCCGCCGGTGAAGATCAGCGGGATGACATTGGGGACCATGCTGATCAGCAGCATTTTCCACGAACGAAAGAGGAAGCCCATGATGAAACCGACCACCACAAAGGCGATGGCGAGCCCGCCGAGCAGAGAACGGCGCACATACATCAGGTTGTGCTCCGTGAGGTAGGCATGGCCGGTAGGGCGATAGGTGAAGAGGGTCGTGTCGCACTGGGTGGCGATGTAGGCGTCGAGCTCCCGGTAAAGTTCCTCGAAGGCATCGGTCCCGATGTCGGGGAGCCGGGAACTGATGCGGCCAATCTGGCCGTCGGGGCTCACGACGCGGCGCAGGAGATCGCCGCCGTTGAGCTGGGCAAAGGCCAAAAGCTCGTCGATCTGAGCCTGATCTTCCGGGATGCTCCGGTAGCGCTCGCGGTTGTAGTGGTACAGGTAATTTCCCTCGCGGACCACCGCCGCGGGGGAGAGAAAGGGGCTGAAGCGGTTTTGCTCCGCCAGCCAGCGCTCGATTTTGTCGATCTCCACCAGCACGGCCCGGTCCATGATGTGTACCGAGTCTCCGCGGGTGTGGATCCCCAGTTCAAAAGGCCGCAGACCGTAGGACTGGGCTTCAAAAAACTCCATCGCCTTGCGGGTGGGGTCTTCCTTGCCGATGTCCTCAATCAGGTAGGTATCGGTCGGGATGCGAAAAATGAGCAGCCCACAGGCCACGAGGGCCCCGGCAAAGGCCAGCGCCACCTGCCGCGGATAGCGGCGGGTGAGGGTGTAGAGCCGCAGCATCATGCGCGGCCAGTTTTGGCCATTTTCCAGAGATGGTCCTTTCAGGTAGCCCCGATCCCGGCGCCACAGCAGGGCATTGGGCAGGATGATGACGGTGATGAGGTAGGTAAACATCACCCCGATGGCGGCATAGAGGCCAAAGTCCCGGATCGGCGGGACGCGGGAGACCAGCAGGGAACCAAAGCCCACGGCGGTGGTCAGGCTGGTGAGGAAAAGGGCAAAACCAATCTCTCGCAGGGTAATGCGCATGGCCTCCTTCCGGCTGTTGCCCTTGCGTACCTCGTGCAGGTAGGTAGTTTTGAGGTGAATGATGTCCGACGTCCCGACCACAAACATGATGGGAATCAGCATGTTGCTGATCAGATTCACGGTTTGGCCAGTTCCCCCCATGAAACCCAGAATCCAGATCAGGGATACCACCACCGCCGCCATGGGGATAAGGACGCCCCAGAGGTTGCGGTAGGTCAGGAAGAGAACGGTCGCGATCAGCATGATCGCCAGGGAGAGAAAGAGCAACAGCTCATCGGCGATGGTGTCCACATAGGCAGTCCGGATATAGGGAATGCCGGAAATGACGTGGTTCAGACCCGAGGCTTCCAGGCGCCGGACCACGGTTCGGCTCAGCACGTCACGGGCCTGATCATCAAAAATCTCCGGATCAATGAAGAGGTAGCCACAGAGGTGGGCGCTGTCGCGGGTGATGAAGGCCCCGAGCAGGGCTGAGTCGGCGGTCACCTGCGCCCGCGCGCGGGCGAGGGCGTCGGGGCTGTCGTAGCGCAGATAGGGCTGCGCCTGTATGCCCATACCCCGCCGCCGCAGGCGGGGCACGGCCAGCGGACTGATGGCCGAGTCGACGCCGGGCAGGGCCGCCAGGCCCGCAAAGAGGGTGTCGGCCTGGGCCAGAAAGGCCGAATCGAAAACCGTCGCGCCAGGAGCCCGCACGGCGACGTAGATCATATAGTTTTGCTCCTCGGTAAAGAGGGCCTGATACTGCTCGTAATAGGCGTACTCGGGGTCGTCCTTGGAGTAGAAGTTTTCAAAACTAAAACTGATCTCCAGGCGACCGATGCCGGCCGCCATGAGTAGGGTGAGGCCGCCCAGGGCCGCGAGCAGCCAGGTCCGGTAGCGCAGGATGCCGTCTACCATCGCTTGCTTTGGTCATATGGGCTCCGGTAAGTGGGGGAGCTCAGGTGGAAAAAGTGCCGCGTGTGCATAGGAATATGTGGCCCTCCAAACTGCCAGCCAGCCCAAAAGGTTCATTTCAGATCGACCATCTGCTCCCACAGCCGGTCAAACTCCCGTTGAAAAGGCCTTACGGCTTCCGGGTCTTCCGTGATAAGGATGTTTTCTTCGTTGTAGCGGGCGGCGCTACGCGTCCAGTTGTAGCTGCCGCTGAGCAGCAGCCGGCCGTCAAAGACGGCAAACTTGTGGTGCATGTGGTTTTCGGTCTGGTCGACCCGGACCGGGATGCCCGCCGCGGCGAGTTGCTCAATGTCAGACCCCTTGTCAAACTGTTTGTCATTATCCGAAATGATGCGCACCCGCACCCCCCGCCGGTGAGCGGCGGTGATCTCCCGGCTGATGCGGTCATCGCTGATGGTAAAGACGCAGATGTCGGCTGCGTGGGCGGCCTGGCGCAGGCAGCGCTGTATGGCGTGCAGGCACTCGTCTCCGGGACTGAAATAGGCCTCGGTGCGGTAGCTTTCGCCGGAGGTGTATTGGCGGGCAATTACCTTGGAGGCCTCGTAGAGCCAGCGCAGGACGCGCTTGTCCTGCGCTTCTGACAGCGCATCGGTGGCCATGTCAAAGACTTTGCTGCGCAGCACCCCCAACTCCTGATCGGAGAGGGATTCTTCCTGCAGGATTTTGGCCAGGGCCTGCCGTTCGGAGCGGGTAAAGACCGCATCGGAAAAGGTGTCGCGAAAGAGCTCTTCGAGGTTGGGCATGGACAAGGTCGGTTGGGGAGGGAAGGGGATAAAGGTGAATCTGCTGAAGTCGAAGGGGGCGGGCTTGCCCCGGGAAGTGCCTCCTATTGAGGCGGCGGTTTGGGGGCGACTACCCGCACAAGCACGCAGTTTTCATAGGCCTGGAGCACCTCTACGTCATAAAACCCAAACAGGCGTTTTTTCATCTGGTTTTGACAGGCCATGATGACGTCCCCTACCTGAATAGACTCCGGCGAGCGGTAGCGGCCGATCTGGTAGTCCTTGGTCAGGTCATACACGAGTTGGTAGAAAAGGGCATGTGTACTCTGGCCCAGGTGCAAGATATGGTAATTTTTAAGGTCGGGTAGGTTGCGCTCTGTCTGTTTGATCAGGAAGCCATACTGCTCCGGGATATAGGTAACCTCTTTGGGGTGGTAGACTTTGCTGATAATGAAGGAGTAGGGGAGGGCGAAAAAGGCCAGCAGGAAGAGGCCGGTCGCAAGCGACCGGAAGCGCCAGTCTGATAGCGTAAGCCATACGTGCAGCGCCTGGTGGAGCTGGTACAAGGCCAGGGCCACGATCAGGCTCAGAATGGGGTAGAGCGAAGCATCATACCAGAGCAGCTTGGTCTCCGAATTGGAGATGACGGCCATCCAGGAGGCAGCGGCCAGGAGCAGCAGCACGCCCAGGCTGCGCAGGGCGCGCAGCTTGGGGACAAAAAACAGCGCGATGCCCAGCGGCAGTAGCGGCAGGAAGTAGGTGAATTTGTAATAGAGGTTCTGGAAGTACCAGTACCAGGGGTGGAGGTGCCCGTCGCGGGTCGCGCCGTAGTGGCCGCCGACTTCGTAGCGCCACACCCGGCTGAGGAAGCCGGGGCAGTCCCACTCGCGATAGAGGTAGTAGCCCGCCACCACGCCCAGGTAGGCCGCCACGGCCAGCCAGGTCCGGCGGTCGCGCAGGATCGGGATCAGCTGCCGCTTGTAGAGGGCATAGAGGACCATGCCCGGGCCGAAGAACAGCCCCGCTACGCCCTTGGTCAGGGCGGCAGCGGAGAGCATGGCCGTCATGATGATGAGTTGGCGGGTGTCCCGCCGCTCGGTCTCCAGATAGTGGTAGTAGGCCAGCAACAGCACGATCCCAAAGAGCGCCAGCGGCGCGTCGTGGTCGCCCGTACGGCTCACGTGTACATTCACAAAGCCGCGCGAACTCACCAGGACCAGCCCCGCCAGGTACCCGAAGACCGGGCTCCCAAACAACCGCCGGCTCAGGCGGTAAAAGACCAGCAGAATCAGCACGGCGCTGAGCGCGCTCGGCAAGCGCAAAGCCAGCTCATTGTACCCAAAGAGCCGGAAGAAAGCCGCCTGTACAAAACTGATCAGCGGCGGTTTGGTGTTGGACGCCCCTGGTCCTATGATCTTCCCTTCGCTCAGGTCGGTGAAGTCCGTGAAGTTGCACAGATACTCCCCGAAGTAGGCCAGGCTGAAGGCCCGGCAGGCAAAGAGGGATTCGTCAAAATTCTTGACCGGTTCGTTGCCCAGATGCAAAAAGAGGGGGAAATAGGCGGCTGCCGCAAAGAGCAGCAGCGTAACCCACTTGGTACGAACAGCCAGACGGTCTTCTGGAAGATGCATGCTGGGGAAGAGAGAGGTCAGAAGTCAGAAGCGATCCCGCAAGCGGGACTTCGCTAGGCTCAGGAGGGCGAGAAGTGAGACCATAATAGAGTCCCGGTCTCAAAGGCCCCTGTTGGGCAGAGCTCGCTTCTCGGCTCTAATAATCTAAATTCGGGAAACGGGGCCGCGCGGAAGGGTTCATCCGCACCTAATCAATTTCTTCGTTGAAATAGACTTTGTAGTAGTATTGCCCGCGCTGCGGGTCAAAGTGGCGCTCGATATATTCACTGGCCTCCTCAATCTTGCGGGGATCGAGGCGCAGCTCTACATGCGTGTCGAGCTTGATCAGGCTCTTGAAGTTTTTCTTCATGCTGCGCACGGCGTACTTGGAGATCGGAAAGCCCTCCTCCGCCGGCGGCAGGCCGGTCTCGGCTTCGTACTGTTGCCGGTATTCGTCAAACTGCTCGCGGTACTCCTCCGCCTCGATCACCTCGTCCTTGAAGCGCTCCAGGTCAAACTCTTTGTTTTTGTTGAAGTAGTTGAGCGACTTGTTGAGCAGCACCACCTGCTCTTTTTTGTCCTGTTCCCGCCCAAAGACCTCGTCACAAAACTCCCGCGTCATCGCCATGAAGCTCGCCGTCTGATAGCTGTGATCCTGAATGCGCTCCACGTGCAGAAAGTCATCGCGCCAGTACTGCGCGTCTTCGCTGGATTTGTCCACCATCAGCACACTGAAGCCATCGTCCTGAAAGGTGTTGAAGACCAGGCAACCCTTGTCCAGCTTCTTGATGTTGATGCCCTGCTCGGCGCGCATGTCCACGCCTTCGCCTCCCTCCCGGCCCTCGACCTGTAAAAACAGGTCCTTATGCTCGGATTTGAAGATGCCGACAGCCTCCAGGTCGACGCCGTCGACCACGCACTCCCGAAAGTGGGCCACATACAGCTCCCCGCCCTTGATGTGGGGGTGCATCGACACCCCGTAGAGATGGTGGAGGATGTGGATCGACTGGGCCAGGAAGTCTTCCCGGCTGCCGGTGAAGATCTGCTTGCAGTAGGTATTGACCTCGTTCAGGGCGAGGTCGCTCCCGTGGGTAAAGCGAAAGAACTCTTCGGCCTTGAAGGGCGTCAGGAAATAGTCCTGTAGGATCAGGGCCATTTCTTCGTCATACTCAAAGAGTTCCTTGGCGGCAACGATGCCTTCGTTTTTCACTTTGTTGCCCACCTTGTGCACAGCGAGCGTGGTGAGGCGGGCCTGAGAAAGATCAATCATGTGTGCGAATGCCAGCTTGATGAAAACCTGAAAGGAAAAAGCAGGGGGCGAAGGCGAAGTGGGAGACAGGCGGTCATGCTGTACCCAACCTGTCTCGACCTTCATCTCTCATGGGCTGGGCAAAGGTAGCAGAAAAGCCGTCCCGGGGAAAGGGGAAATTGCCCGACCCGGGGGCGGGACGGGGCAGATGGAATCCCGGTCCGGGTGCCGTCTTTTTGTTGGCAGCCGGGCCTCTGGGCAAAAATATGTCCCCATTTCTTACGTTATGATCGACGCTGCGGGATGCGTGGTTTTCCGGTGGAGCGGGGCCTTTTTTCTGGCGTAGTCAGGGTTTATGTGTCTGATAGACAGATTTTTGCGGGCAATATTCGCAAGCAGGATGCTTACCTTTCGCCGGATACAGGCACCCATTTGTTCGAAAAACGAAGCTTTTTTAGGGGCATTCTTTCCTGACCGTAGGCCCTGCCCAGGCGACAATTAACCGACAAGTTCTTACCATTCGCGAGATAGCCCCCTGAAACGGACTTTTTCCCGCTTATATTCACCGCTGCGGACTACCATTTCGTTCACCCAAACCGCGCCCTCTACCAAGCATTATATTTGGCTACCTCCTTCTGGAGCTGATTCTGCTGAATATTTCTACCTTCGCGGTGGCCTATTTCAAATTTCTGCCCCTGCCCGAAGAGCACCTTGAATCCTTTCTCAGCGGCGGATTCGTCTCGCTCAGCCTTATCTACAACCTGAGCTGGACCCTGATCATTCTCCTCAACAACAACCAGGACCTCTACATCTTTGACTCCTACGCCAAGCGAGTCAAAGACCTGATCATCAATGCCTTCATCCTGCTGGGGATGTCCTCGACCATCATCCTCCTCGCCGGCCTGGAGGTCTATCCGCTGACCGTCCTCCTGGGGCCTATTTTCCTCTTTATCGTTCTGAACCTGCTGACCTTCGGCCTGCTCTCCCGGGCCATGAGCCGGGTCAATGCGCAGGCGGGCTTCGGCTCGCGCATCCTCGTTATCGGCGCCGGCCGCAGCGGCAAGCGCGTCCTCTCCTTTGCCGAGCAAAACAAGCACCTGGGCTATCAGGTCGTCGGCTTCCTCGACGACCACTATCCCGCCTCCAATGGCATCCAACTCCTCGGCCGTCTCGACGACCTGCCCAAGGTCCTCGACGACCAGCCCGTCGATGAGATCATCATTGCCCTCCCCCTGGAGCAGCAGGGCGAGATCAAAGCCGCCATCGAGATGGCCGACTATCGCGGCATCCGGGTCAACCTCGTCCCCGAATACTCCGAGGTTGTCGGCCCCGGCTTCAAATCCTACCGCCTGGGTTCCCTGCCGGTCCTCCAGCTCAAGGA
>RFHL01000212.1 GCA_003696875.1 Bacteroidota bacterium
AAATCGTACCGGTGGCCTACCACATTTCGGAGGATTGGCTGCACTGGATGACGGTCCGGGTGCGTGGGCAGGATATTCCCGGGACCCTTGACAAAATAGAAGCGCAGTGGTCGGCCCTGGCTGGGGAGGCCACCTTTGATCCGCATTTTTTGGATGAGGACCTCGATGCCCTCTATCAGGAGCAGGAGCGCCTGATGCGGATCTCCACCATCTTTGCCTTGATCGCCATCGCAATCGCCTGCTTGGGCATCCTGGGACTGGCAGCCTTCATGGCGCAGCAGCGCACCCGGGAGCTGGGCATCCGTAAGGTACTCGGGGCATCGACCTTCAGCCTGATGCGTCTGCTGACGCAGGACTTTCTATGGCTGGTGCTGGTGGCCGCCGGGGTGGCCGCCCCCATCGGGGGCTGGCTTATGTACCAGTGGCTGATGGATTTTCCCTATCGCATCGACTTGCAGCCGCTGACCTTTGTGCTGGCCACCGCCCTGGCCTTGCTGATTGCCTTGTCTACGGTGGCGGGGCTGGCCTGGCGGGCTGCCCACCTGAACCCGGTTGAGGCGATTCGGCATGAATAGCCGGAATACACCCCTTTTTTCGCTCCAAGCATCTCACCTATGTTTCGGAATTACTTTTACACCGCCCTCCGCAACCTCTTTAAGCAGCCCTTTTATTCCCTGATCAACATTCTGGGGCTGGCCATCGGGGTGGCCTGTTGCATCCTCATTCTGCGCTTTGTACAGCATGAGCTGAGTTATGATCGCTCCTATCCGGAGGCAGACCGCATTTATCGGCTTACCTCTGATATTGCCTTTGGGGAAAATGCCTTTCAGGGAGCCGTGATGCCGGCCCCGTTGGCCGGGGTCCTCAAGGCTGAGTATCCCGAGGTGGAGCTTGCCGGACGTTTTCGGGATGATGGCAGCTCACTGGTTCGCAATCCGGCCTTCGAAAAGCCGAATATTGAGGTCAAGCGGACCGCTTTCGCCGATCCGGAAGTCTTTGATATTTTCGGCCTGCCCCTGGTGGCAGGCGAGGTACGTCAGGGGCTGGCGCAGCCCAGCACCGTGGCCATCAGCCGGCGGGTGAAAGAGCTGCTCTTTCCCGCTGGGCAGGAGGCGGTTGGGGAAATGCTGCTCCTGTATGACGAGTACGAGTACAAGGTGGTGGCCGTCTATGAAGACCTGCCTGACAACAGCCATTTTCGCTTCGAGATGCTTTTTTCGATGATTACGAAAGAAGAATCGCACAGCACCATGTGGCTGAGCCACAACTTCCACACCTACATCCTTCTGGCCAAAGGAGCCGATCCCGATGCGTTGGCAGCCAAGTTTCCGGATCTGGTCGAGCGAAACGTCGGGCCTCAGGTCAAGCAGTTTTTGGGGATTGATATGAAGGAGGGCGACCTAACGGGCGGTCATGTGATGTACGGGTTACAAAAGGTCACCGATATTCACCTTCATTCCAATCTGCTGGCCGAGATAGAGCCAGGGGGGGACATCAATTATGTCTACATTTTTGGGGCGGTGGCCCTGTTTATTCTCCTGATTGCAGCCATCAACTTTATGAATCTCTCGACCGCCCGCTCGGCCAAGCGGGCACGGGAGGTTGGGGTGCGCAAGGTGCTGGGCTCGGTCCGGGGGCAGATCGTAGCCCAGTTTCTGGTCGAGTCGGTGGTGATCACCCTGATTGCCTTTGTGCTGGCGGTGCTTCTCTCGGACCTCTTCCTCCCTCTGTTTAACAACCTGTCTGGCAAGGAACTGGACCTCCCCTACAGCAAGATGGCCTTTTGGGGCTTGCTGCTGCTGGGCGGACTGATTATTGGGCTGTTGGCAGGAGTATATCCGGCCTTTTTTCTGTCGGCTTTCCAGCCGGTGGCGGTCCTGAAGGGCCGCCTCAGCCGGGGGGCAAGCAGCAGCCGGCTGCGCTCGGCTTTGGTGGTCTTTCAGTTTACCACCTCGGTGGTGCTGATCGTCTCCACCTTCGTGGTGTATCAGCAGCTGCAGTTTGTACAGGACAAGAAGATTGGGTTCAATAAGGAACAAGTCTTGCTGGTCGAAAATGCGTACAGCCTGGATAACAACCTGGCGGCCTACAAGACCGCCGTGAAAGGCTTTCCCGAGGTGGAAAATGTGACGGTATCCGGCTTCCTACCTGTATCCGGCACCTATCGCAGCAACAGCGCCTTCTGGCCGGAGGGCAATCGCACCGAGGACGCGACCGTCATCATGCAAAACTGGTACGTGGACCATGATTTCGTCCAGACTATGGGCATGGAGATCGTGAAGGGAAGAGATTTTTCGCGGGACATGTCGACCGATTCTCTGGGGCTTATCCTTAATGAAACTGCCGCCCGCCGTTACGGGATTGCGGAAGATCCCCTGGGGGCGCGCATTTCGACCTTTACGGGTGATCCCACCGGGAGTGAGGAGCCGCCCGTGGCGACCTATACCGTCATCGGGGTGGTGAAAGATTTTCACTTCGAATCCCTGCGCGACAACATTGAGCCCCTGGGGCTCCTCATCGGGAACAGCAGTGGCTACATGGCCATTCGCGTTGGCAGCGAAGACATCGCCCCCGTGCTTGAAAAAGCTAAGGTAACCTGGACCGAATTGGCCCCTAATCAGCCTTTTTCCTATTCCTTCCTCGACGAGCGCTTTGCGCGCATGTATGAATCCGAGCAGCGGGTCGGACAGATTTTTACCGCCTTTGCGGTGCTGGCGATCTTTGTCGCCTGTCTGGGGCTCTTTGCCCTGGCCACCTACATGGCCGAGCAGCGTACCAAGGAGATTGGCATTCGCAAGGTGCTCGGGGCCAGCGTCTGGCAGATCGTTTCGCTCCTCTCCAAGGACTTTATGTTGCTGGTGGGTCTCAGCCTGGTCCTGGCCTTGCCGCTCAGTTTCTACCTGATGAGCCGCTGGCTGGAGGACTTTGCGTACCGTATGGATCTGATGGAGAGCGGACCCCTCATCGCCCTCTCCGTGGGCTTGCTGGCCCTGCTGATCGGCTTTGCCACCGTGAGCACCCAATCCTGGCGGGCAGCCCATCTTGATCCTGTAAATTCCCTGAAGGAGGAATAAGGAAACCGGGTCGGTAGGATACCTTGGCCTGTTAGGCCGTTTCAGTTAATCGGGATGGACAGCGGGGGAAAGATCATGCGTACCTCCTTTCGCTCGCCTTGCCAGTTGCGGCGCACTACCTTTTTTACCTCAATGACCAGACGATCGCCGGCCCGGGCTATTTGTCTGAAGGAGCTAAGGTTCATGCCGGTCCCGGTGGCCCTGATCGGTTCTGACTTGGGCCTTGGGCCTGTCGCGAGGGTTGCCTGCCAGTCCGTTACCTGATATCGCGCATCTTCGGGATGCAGGCGGGCAAAGTCGGCATCAGGCATCACCCTGGCGCTCAGGCTTGCCAGCTGGTTAGAGCGGATCCCCTGCAGGACGTTCACCGCCCGCCCGGCCATCGTGATCTCAATCTGAGGCAGAGGAACCGCGACCACTTCCAGATGCTGATTTATGGGGATAACCTCTTCCTGGTCAGGATGTCTCAACCAGGTCGTCACGGTGACCGATCTGGCCTCAGGGGTCAGGTGTACGAGAAAAGGGTCATTTGTCTGTATGATGGTGCCGCCCGTGGCCTGTACACTTTCCACCTGCCAGCCCAGGCTGCTGTCGCCCAGGCTAAGGCTGTTTTTGCTCTGAAAAAAAACGGTGGGATGCTCCAGCCCGATGCGGGCTGGCGGGAGGACCATCTTGGGTGCTGGTGCTGGTGCGGGCGGTGCTGGTTCGACGGCCGGATCGGCCTGCGTATCGGCCAGGACTGCCGGGTCGGCTTCTCTGGGGGTGGGCTCCTGACAGGCAAGCCCAAGGGTGACAAGGAAGAGCAGGACGACTATGGGCGCTTTTTTCATAGTAGAAAGATAGGGCTTAGGAGGATGCCCGTCAATGGTATGCCTGGAGAAAACCGGATGACGGGCAAGTGCTTTAGACACCAGACATCGCCTGCCTCATCCCCCAAATGCTGGTGCATAGTGGAGTTTTCCCGCCACGCCCGCCAGGCTTCCTGGCCGTAGCTCCAGGGCCATAAAGGCCTCCGGAGGGACCGAAAACGGGGCCTCAATCCCCCAATTTCCCGCCGGAGCAAAGCCAAAGCGTGGATAGTACGCGGGATCTCCCAAGACACTCACTGCGCTATGCCCCGCCGCGCGGGCGCGGCTGAGGCTCTCCCGAATCAATGCCTGCCCGATGCCGAGGCGTTGCCGGTCAGGGCGCACCGCCACCGGCGCCAACACCACCACCGGCAGATGCCGTCGTCCGTGTGCGACCCAAGCCCGGGAATAGAATACATGTCCGAGCA
>RFHL01000213.1 GCA_003696875.1 Bacteroidota bacterium
ACTTGAAAGAAGCCTTTGAAAAAGGCCTGATTCCTGGCTCCCTCAGCGACCCGAAATACTTCAACGTGAAGCTGATGCAGCTGATCGACCTGAAATAAGCAAAGACTCTGCCCGGCGACTGCGCCGGGCTTTGCTGTTTTGGGCCCTTCCCTCCTGCGTTTGTTTATTTTGCATATGACGACCTCCCCGCCTCCCCCAAAGGAAGCCATGATTCAGGCCATTGAGGCCCGCCGGGACTTTGTCCTCAGCAACTTCCGGGTTCTGCGCCGCGTGGACCCCAATGACCATTACTGGCGCTCCTTTGCCAACCTGGACCAGTATCGCCGTGATGGGCGCATTTTCGAAACCGGAATGGTCATCAGCTGGATCGGTAGCGAATACCGGCCCCGCCGCATCCTGGAGATCGGCACCCGGACCGGGGGTTCTCTTATTTCTCTGTTGTCCACGTATGACTCCTTCGAAGGGGTGGAAGTGCTGAGCTTCGATCTGTGGCGGGAATACTTTTCCGTCACCTGGCTCTCGCGGGTGCTCACCCGCCTGATGGGATCCAAAGACGGAACCTCTCAGGTCAATGTGTCCCAGCGCTTCATGCGCCCTTTTTCAGGCCTGATCAAATGGCTCTCCACCGGCAAGGTACGCCGCAACCTGCGGGCCTTCAACCTGCCGACGGACATGATCCGCTTTATCTCGGGTGACTCCCGGCAGACTGTCCCCGCCTGGATGGCCGCCCATCCGGGCGCGCAGTTTGACTATGTGCTCGTCGACGGGGCCCATGACGAGGAGACGGCCCGCATTGACCTGGAAAACGTGGTAGACTACGTGGCCCCCGGCGGCTTCCTCGTCTTTGACGACATCGGCCCGGAAGGTTACAAGCTCGGGCAGGTCTGGGACGCCTTCAAGGCCGCGCATGCTGACAAGTTTGATTTCTTCGAGGTCTATCACCGCAAAGGGGTCGCCTGGGCGATCCGGAAGGGGTGAGAAAATCCCGGTTGTGGATGGTCCCTATGGCCCTACAGCGCCCAGAGGTCATAACCTGATACACCGACAGGCGGGGGTTCGTAGGGGAAATTTTTTGGCCAAACATTCAATCAGAGACGATAAGCACAAGATGCGTGTTCCCTATGTAGATTTGGCGGGGCAGTATGCCCCCTTCCGGGAGGAAGTGATGGCTGCGGTGGGCCGCGTGCTGGACCATGGCTGGTTTATCCTGGGCGAAGAAGTAAAGGAAGTCGAAGCCGCCTTTGCCCGCATGGCGGGCACCCGCTACGCCATAGGCGTAGCCAACGGTACCGATGCCCTCATCCTGCCGATGCGTGGCCTCGGCATCGGGGCAGGCGACGAAGTGATCGTCCCCCCCAACTCCTACCTGGCTTCGGCCTCCTCGGTGGCGCTTGTGGGAGCGACACCGGTCTTTGTCGACGTATGCGACGACTACAACCTGGATCCCGCCAAGATCGAAGCCGCCATCACCCCCCGCACCAAGGCCATCATGGCCGTGCACCTCACCGGCCGGCCCGCCAACATGCGGGCCATCCTGGCCATTGCTGAAAAGCATGGGCTGCACGTGCTGGAAGATGCTGCCCAGGCGGTGGGCGCAACCTATTTCGGGCAAGGCGTGGGCTCGCTGGGCATCGCCGGAGGCTTTTCCCTCCACCCCCTCAAGAACCTCAATGCTGCCGGCGATGCCGGCATGATCACCACCAACGACGAGTCGCTCTACGAATACCTGCTCAAGGCTCGTACCCACGGCCATCGCAACCGCGATGTAGTGGACTTCTGGAGCTTCAACTCCCGGCTCGACACCCTGCAGGCCGCGATCATCCAGGCCAAGCTACCCTATGTGGAAGGATGGAACCAGCGCCGCCGCGAGATTGCGGCGACCTATCAGGCCCGCCTGGGGGATCTGGTGTGGGTGCCCCGCGATGCCGAAGGCGAGCATGCGGTCTACCATACCTTCATCATCCAGACCCCGCAGCGCGACGCGCTGCAGCAATACCTCGCCGAGCAGGGTGTGGACACCAAGATCCACTACCCGGTGCCCATTCACCTGCAACCCGCGGCGGCCTATCTCGGCTATAAAAAGGGTGACTTCCCCGTCACCGAGCGGCAAACCGAGACCATCCTCAGCCTGCCGGTCTTCCCCGAGCTCACCGACGTGCAGGTCGATTACGTCTGCGCCACCATCGAAGCCTTTTTCGCCCAAAAATAGGGCAGTACCCCAAAAAGGCTCCTTATTTCGTCTCGCAGTCCCGCTTTCGGGACGCTCTCGCCTCTCACCTCTCGAAATCTAGACACATGAAAGCCCTCGTAACCGGCGGATGCGGATTTATCGGAAGCCACCTCGTAGATGCCCTGCTCGACCAGGGTATGGAAGTGGTGGTCATCGACAACTTTTCCACCGGCCGCCCCGAAAATCTTGAGCACCAGAAAGGCCACCCCAAGCTGAGCCTGCATGTCGCCGACATCGGCGAGTATGGGGCCATTGACGCCTTCTTCGAAGGGGTGGACTGGGTCTTTCACATCGCGGCCCTGGCCGATATTGTGCCCTCGATTCAGCAGCCGCTCAACTATCACAAGTCCAATGTGGATGGCACCATCAATGTACTCGAAGCCAGCCGCAAGGCGGGGGTGAAGCGCATCGTATACGCCGCTTCTTCCTCCTGCTACGGTATTCCTGACCACTATCCTACTCCGGAAGGGTCAGAGATTCGTCCGGAATATCCTTACGCCACCACCAAGTGGATCGGGGAGCAGTATGTGCTCAACTGGCACAAGGTCTATGGCCTGGCTACCACTTCGCTACGCTTTTTCAATGTGTTTGGGCCGCGCAGCCGGACCTCCGGCACCTATGGAGCCGTTTTCGGGGTCTTTCTGGCCCAAAAGCTGGCCGGTAAACCCTTTACCGTCGTGGGCGACGGCAAGCAGACCCGCGACTTTACCTATGTCACCGATATCGTCGATGCGGTAATCACTGCCGCCAAGACCGAGGCCGCCATCGGGCAGGTTTTCAATGTGGGCAGCGGCAACACCTATAGCATCAATCGACTGGTCGAGTTGCTGGGCGGCCCGGTGACCTATATTCCCAAGCGTCCCGGCGAGCCGGACAGCACCTTTGCCGACATCACCCGCATCCGGGAGGTGCTGGGTTGGGAGCCCAAGGTAAGTTTTGAGGAAGGCGTCGAGCAGATGCTCGCCCATATCGACTACTGGCGCGAAGCGCCGGTCTGGGATCCGGGAAGCATCGCCGAGGCTACGAAGGATTGGTTTAAGTATTTGGGGAAGTAGGGGAATAGGCAAAGAGGGGAATAGTCAAAGAGAGGAGTAGTCAAAGTGGAAATAGGCAAAGAGAGGAATAGGAGAACGCTGGGTAGAGATAAAGAGATGGGATGTTAATTTTTCCCCACTTCCCCACTTCCCCACTTCCCCGATAGAACAATACTCATGAGTCGCACCAAAATTGTCGGGTTGCAGGAACTGGCCCGGATCATCGAAAAGGAAAAAGCTGCCGGACACAAGGTGGCCCATTGTCATGGCTGCTTTGACCTGCTGCATCTGGGCCATATCAAGCACTTTGAAGCGGCCCGCAAAGCCGGTGATATGCTGGTGGTAACCCTCACGCCCGACCGCTTTGTCAACAAGGGGCCGGGCCGGCCGGCCTTCAATGAGCAGATGCGCCTGGAAACGATCGCTTCGCTACAGGTGGTGGACTACGTGGCGCTGAGCGAGTGGCCTACGGCCATCGATTTGCTCACCCTGATCAAGCCGACCTATTACGTCAAGGGCTCTGATTACAAAAACTTTGAAGAGGATCTCACCGGCAACATCCGCAAGGAGGTGGAAGCGGTTCGCTCCGTGGGGGGTGACATCTATTTCACCGATGAGATCACCTTTTCGTCCTCCAATCTGATCAATGCCCACTTCAGCCCCTACAGCGAAACGGCACAGGAGTACCTCTATGCCCTGCGGCAGGAGCGTAAGGCCAGCGAGATTGTGGAGATCATTGAGGGGCTGAGCGACATCCGGGTGCTGGTGATCGGGGACACCATCATTGACGAATATCACTATGTAACGTCGATGGGCAAGTCGTCCAAGTCGCCCACCCTGTCGACCAAGTTCCAGCGGGCGGAGACCTTTGCCGGGGGCGTGCTTGCCATCGCCAACCACCTCAACGAGTTTGCCAACAAGGTTCATTTGGTAACCATGTTGGGCCGCGAAAACGATCAGTTGGCAGTGGTAGGACCCAAGGTGTCGGCCGATATTGAGACAAAGTTCTTCTATCGGGAAGATGGTCCCACGCCGACCAAGCGCCGCTACATCACCGAGTTTCTCAACTCCAAAATCTTCGAGGTCACCTTCATGAACGACAGCTACCTGCCCGCTGAGCTGGAGCAGGAGATGATCGATTATCTCGAAGGCGTCATCGGGGATTACGACATGGTCCTGGTGTCAGACTTCGGCCATGGGCTCATCACGCCCCGCATCCGGCAGTTTCTGACCGAGGCCGACATCTTCGTCGCCGTCAATGCGCAGACCAACAGCAACAACTTCGGCTACAACTACATCACCAAATACGAAGGCGTCGACTACATCTCGATTGACGAGAATGAAATACGCTTGCCCTTTGGGGACAAATACGGTGATTTGCAGGAGCTGATCCGTCGCCTGTACAAAGTTACCCAATGCCCCCGCATCACCATCACTCTGGGGCAAAAGGGCGCCCTTTATCACCGGGACGAAACCTTTTACCACACCCCGGCCATGGCTACGAGTGTGGTCGACTCCGTGGGGGCCGGCGATGCCGTCCTGTCTGTCACTGCTCTCTGCGCGTATAAAGATTGCGATCCGGAGCTACTACCCTTCATCGGCAACTGCGTGGGTGCTCTCGCCGTGCAAATTCTCGGCAACGAGCGCCCCGTGACCAAAGTCGAATTAAACAAGATGATCAGCCATATGCTGAAGTAGTCGCAGGCCTTCGGTTTGACGTTTTAGATTCCCGGTCCATAGTCTGACCTCCGACATCTGACATCTGTCTTCTCCCATGGGCCTTGTACGCCGGCAAAGCATCCTCAACACCTTCTACTCCTATGCTGGAGTGGCCCTGGGGCTCGTCAATAAGCTGGTCTTTTTCAACGTCTGGTTGAGCAAGGCTGAGTTTGGCCTGATCGAGCTCCTGATCACCTTTATGGTGCTGGGTTCGGAGCTATCGCAGTTGGGCGTTTCGAAGGTCATCCTGCGCTTTTTTCCCTATTTCCATCAGCGGGGCGCTGCCCGCGAGGGGCAGTTTGTATTTTTTACCCTGATCTATGCCCTGACCGGTTACCTCCTGCTGGCGCTGCTACTCTGGCTGGGCAAGCCCTGGATTCTGGCCCAATACGCCCCCAACGCGCCGCTATTCGCGGCGCATTACAGCTATGTGTTTCCGGTTATCCTGGCCTACACCGCCTACCGGGTGCTGTCTAGCCTGGCCCAGGCACATCTGCGCTCGGTCATGGCGACCCTTTCCTGGAACCTGGTGGTGCGGGTCGTGCAGGCCCTGCTTATCCTGGGCTATCACTATGGCGAATGGTCCTTTGAGACCTTCATGTATGGCATCGTCCTGAGCTTTACGTTGCCGACGGTGCTGACCGGTCTGGACCTGCTCCTGATGGGCAAGATGCGCTTCCGGCTGGGGATCGGTCACCTCCGCCGCCGCACGCGGCGGGTGTTGCTCACCTATGGCCTCTACGCCTCCCTGGGCGAGATGACCGCCATGATGGTCAACAAGGTCGATATCCTGATGATTGGCTGGCTGGTAGGCGAAGAAATGGTCGCCACCTATGCCATCGCCTTCTACATCACCTCCCTGATCCAGATGCCGGCCCGGGCCCTGCGGTCTATCACCATCCCGCTGATCGCCGGCCACCTTAAGCACAAGCGTTTCGACGAGATCCGCGACCTCTACCAGAAGAGTGCCATCACCAGCCTGGTGATCGGCATGTTGGTCCTCATCGGGATCTGGGTGAACCTGGACCCGCTCTATGCCCTCACCCCCAAGCATGGCCAAGGCTACTGGGCCGTGGTATTTCTGGGTATCGGCTCGATTTTCAACATCATGACCGGCTTGCACCGGGCGATCATCGTCAACTCGCGCTACTACCGTTTTGACCTCTACATGAACCTGCTGCTGCTGGGCCTGGCCATCGGGACCAACTACTGGCTCATTCCGCCCTACGGGGCGGCCGGGGCCGCCATCGCCACGGCAATCTCCCTGCTGGTGTACAATGGGGCGGGATGTCTGTATGTGTGGTGGCGCTTTGACATGCAACCCTTTAGTGGGCGTACGGCGCTCACCCTGCTGCTCGGTGTGCTGGCCCTGTCTGCGGGTCTGTCTATCCCGGACCGGGGGCATCCCTTGCTCGACATCGCCGTCCGCACAGCGGTGGTCCTGGCCCTGTACCTGCCCCTGGCCTACTGGGCCCGGCTCTCTCCCGACTTCAACGAACTGGCGCGCATGCTGATGCACAAGCTCGGCCTGGCACGAGGCTGGAGGCGATAAGGGCTGGACGCTCCCTCCTGCCCGGTTCCCTTTCCCTACGGACCCTGATCAGGTTGACACTCTTGTCTCGCCTCTCTGCTCTCGCTTCTCGCCTCTTCTATTGTATATTTGCATCATGAACGTATCATCTTCTATCGACCAGGCCGCCCTCACCGACAGCGGCCGCTTCTGGGAGCGCTACGCCCAGGCCTTTGTGCAAGCCCTGGAAGGAACCGAGGTGTCTGATGAGAACGGTCGCCTGGCCTATCCCGAAGCGCTTGGCCGGGTACGCGACTGGCTGGTGCAGGCCCAGCACGACCACAAAAAGGTCATGATCATCGGCAATGGCGGCAGCGCCGCCGTGGCCAGCCACATGGCCATCGATTTCTGGAAAAATGGTGGCATCCGGGCGCTCACCTTCAACGAAGGAGCGACCCTGACCTGCGTCTCTAACGACTACTGCTACGAAGAGGTCTTTGCCGTACCCATCCAGCACTTTGGCGATGCCGGCGACATCGTTATGTGTATCTCCAGTTCGGGTGGATCGGAAAACATCCTGCGCGGCGCGCGCGCCGCGCGCGCCAAAGGAGCCCGGGTGATTACCCTCTCCGGCTTTCAGCCGGACAATGCCCTCCGCCAACTCGGCGACCTGAACTTTTACGTACCCTCGCATTCTTACGGCTTCGTGGAAACCCTCCACCAGTTCCTGATTCACTCCATGCTCGACATCAAACTCTTTCAGGCCGACCACATGGACGTCTACCATCGGAATCTTCCGATGGGGGAGAAGTAGGGAAGTGGGCAGGTGGGGAAGTAGGTAAATTGGGAAGTGGGGAAATGGGAAAGTGGGAAAATTGGGAAGTGGGGAAACCGTTCAATGGGTAAGCAGGAATCTCTGGGCTTTGCATATGATGAAGCTTTTGCACACCGCTGACTGGCATCTGGGCAAGCGTCTGGAGCATTTTTCCCGCCTCGACGAGCAGCGGGCGGCCTTGGACGAGCTCTGCCGGCTGGTCGAGGCCGAGGACCCCGATGTGATCCTCATCGCCGGGGACCTCTACGACCAGATCAATCCTCCGGTGGAGGCAACCGAGCTACTGTACCAGACCCTGCACCGCATGGCCGATGGCGGCCGTCGGGCCGTGGTGGGCATTGCCGGCAACCACGATGCGCCAGATCGAATCGAGGCCCCCGACCCGCTGGCGCGGGCCTGTGGGATCATCCTGCTGGGGCATCCCTTCAGTGAACGGCGTCCTTTTCAGCTTGAGTCTGGTCTGGCCGTGGTACGTCAGGCTCCGGGTTTTGTAGAGCTGAAGCTACCCCGGCACGAGGCGCCCCTGCGGCTCCTGCTCACCCCCTACGCCAATGAGGTGCGACTGCGGCGCTACCTGGGGGCCGAGGCCCCCGAAGCAGCCCTCCGGGACTTGCTGGCCCAGCACTGGGCCCGGCTGGCCGATACCTATTGCGATGAGACCGGCGTCAATGTCCTGATGGCCCACCTCTTTGTGGTCAATCAGGAAGAAGCAACCGACCTGGAGGCCATGGAGGATGAAGGGGAGAAAAGTGTCCTCACCGTTGGGGGCGCCCAGCAGATTTTTACCGCCAACCTGCCCCCCAAGCTGCAATATGTTGCCTTGGGGCATCTGCACGGGTTTATCCCGGTGCAGACCGAGCCCTACCCGGTGCTGTACAGCAGCAGCCTGCTGCCCTATAGCCTGGGCGACCGGCAGCAGGACAAGCAGGTGGTCATCGTGGAAGCCGAGCCTGGCCGGCCCGCGACCTACCGCCGCCTGCCCCTGCAGGTGGGCAAGAAGGTCTTGCGCCAGCGCTTCGAGTCGGTCGATGAGGGCATTGACTGGCTGATCGCCCACCCCGACTGTCTGGTGGAATGTGTCGTCAAGACCGATGAGCACCTGACGGCCCAGGACCGGAAGCGCTTGCTTGATGCCCATGCGGGCATCCTGAAGGTGATTCCGGAGTTTAGTGACCCGGAGCAGTTGCGCTTCACCTCGGGCAAACAGATCGACCTGAGCCAGCGCATTGAGGTCCTGTTTGATCAATTCTTTGCCCACAAGCACGGCACGCCCCCCAACGAGGAATTGAAAGCCCTCTTCCGGGAGGTGATTCAGGCGGAAGACGAGACCTGATCCGGGGGAACAAAGCCCGAGCCCATGCGTTTATGTGCAGGTCGGCAGGCCGTTTCCTGCCTCTCTTGAATCGATCTAATCCTATGGCTCAACAACGCCGCGGTCGGGGCCGGACATCTGATGTAGAGGTGGAAAAGGTAGCCCTCACCCGTGAATCCTTCCGGCACACCCTGGAAATCTTCCGCTATCTAAAGCCGTATCGCCTGTACTTCTTCCTGGGCCTGATCTCTCTGGCCCTGTCTACGGGTACGACTTTTGGCTTTTTCTATTTTCTCAAAGACCTGATCGACCCGGCGGTGGCTCAGGAAAGTGGTTGGGAAAACCGCTTGCAGCAAATCGCCCTTTACCTGGGGCTCATCCTGGTGGTGCAGGCACTTTTTTCCTTCCTTCGCATCTACTTCTTTGCCCGCGTGAGCGAGCGCACCCTGGCCGATATTCGCCTGGCGGTGTATCACAAGCTGATCAGCCTGGGTATCCCCTTTTTCGAAGAGCGCCGGGTCGGGGAACTCACTTCCCGCATCACCGCCGATGTGGGGCAGCTGCAAGATACCCTCTCTGGTACTCTGGCGGAGTTTATCCGGCAAGTGCTCACCTTCGTGATCGGCCTCACCGTGCTGTTGACGGTTTCGGTTAAGCTCTCGCTGGTCATGCTGGCGACGATTCCCGTGACCATCATCCTGGCGATGGTGATCGGCCGGCGCATCCGTGGTCTCTCCCGGGCGGCGCAGGACGCCCTCGCCGAGGCCAATGTGGTGGTAGAGGAGACCCTGCAAAATGTGCGCACCGTCAAGGCTTTCGCCAACGAGTGGTTTGAGATCGGCCGGTTCCGGCGGCAACTGCGGGAAGTGGTGCGCCACGGCCTGCGCGCCGCCAATGCCCGGGGGCTCTTCGTGGTCTTTCTGATCACCGCCGTTTTTGGAGGCATCACCGTGGTGATCTGGTTTGGCGCTACCCTGATTGGGGCGGGTGAGCTCACCGTTGGAACCCTGGTCTACTTCATCATGATCACGCTTTTTATCGGGGGTTCCATCGCCGGACTGGGAGATTTGTATGGGCAAATCCAGAAAGCCGTGGGGGCTTCGGAGCGCCTGCGTGATATCTTGCGCAAGGATTCCGAGCTGGAACCGGGTGATGCGGCGCCGGTACCTGCCGAGCGCCTGAATGGGGAGATTGTTTTTCAGCATGTCCGTTTTGCCTATCCCACCCGGCCCGACATTGAGGTGCTGCATGACATAGATTTGCACATCGCCCCGGGCCAGAAGGTCGCCCTCGTAGGGCAAAGCGGGGCGGGAAAATCGACCATCACCCAGCTCATTCTCCGCTACTACGATGTGGGAAATGGCCAATTGCGGGTAGATGGGCAGGATATCCGGGACCTCGACCGCCTGGCCCTGCGGGCGCAGGTGGGCATCGTCCCGCAGGAGGTCATGCTTTTTGGCGGGACGATCCGGGAAAATATCGCTTACGGCCGCCCCGGGGCTAGTGACGTGGAGATCCGGCAGGCCGCAGAGCAGGCCAATGCCTGGGAGTTCATTGCTCGCTTTCCGGAGGGGCTCCATACCCTGGTGGGGGATCGGGGGGTACAGCTCTCGGGTGGACAGCGGCAGCGCATCGCCATTGCCCGGGCCATCCTCAAGGATCCGGCCATCCTGATCCTGGACGAGGCCACCAGCTCGCTGGATGCCGAATCGGAGCATCTGGTGCAGGAGGCCCTCAACCATCTAATGGAAGGGCGGACTACGCTCATCATCGCCCACCGTCTGTCGACTATCCGCGAGGTGGACCAGATTTATGTGCTGGAGGGTGGGCGGATCTGCGAGTCGGGCACACATGCCGAGCTGTCGGAACAGGAGGGCCCCTATCGCAACCTTCTGCGGTTGCAGTTTCAGGTGTGAGAAGCGTCTCGGGGAGTGGCTCGGGCCGAAAAGGGTGGGAATCAGATAATTTAATCTGGTTTATCCGCCAAATGCCGGGAACTTGCCGTACCTTTGCGGCCGCATGAAAGACTTGAGAAACATCGCCATCATTGCCCACGTCGACCACGGCAAAACTACCCTCGTGGATAAAATGCTGGTCGCGGGCCGTCTGTTCCAGGAGCACCAGAAAGTAGGGGAGCTCATCATGGACAGCAACGAACTCGAACGCGAGCGCGGCATCACCATTCTCTCCAAGAATGCCAGTGTGCGCTATCTGGATACCAAGATCAACCTGATCGACACCCCGGGCCACAGCGACTTTGGCGGGGAGGTGGAGCGGGTCCTCAATATGGCCGACGGCGTGCTGCTGCTCGTTGACGCTTTTGAGGGCCCCATGCCGCAGACCCGCTTTGTGCTGCACAAGGCTCTGCTACTGGGCCTGAAGCCCATCGTGGTTATCAACAAGGTTGATAAGCCCAACTGTCGTCCTGATGAGGTACATGACGCGGTCTTCGAGCTCATGTTTGAGCTGGAAGCCACTGAAGAGCAGTTGGATTTTCCCACCGTGTATGGCTCGGCCAAAAACAACTGGATGGGGCCGGACTGGAAGACGCCTACGGAGGATATCACCTATCTGATGGATGAGATCCTGAAGCACATCCCCGCCCCAGAGGTGCGGGAAGGCGTGCCCCGTCTGCAGATTACCTCGTTGGACTTCTCCTCCTACGTAGGCCGGATCGCCATCGGCCGCATGTACCAGGGCGAACTGCGCGAAAACCAGCCGGTCGCGCTCGTCAAGCGCGACGGCAGCGTCAAGCAGACCCGCGTCAAGGAGCTCTACGTCTTCGAAGGCCTGGGCCGGGAAAAAGTGACCAAAGTCGGCGTGGGAGAGATCTGCGCCATTGTGGGGCTGGACGACTTTGAGATCGGCGACACGGTCACCGATCCCGAGCAGCCTGAGGCCATGCCGCCCATCACCATCGATGAGCCGACCATGAGCATGCGCTTCACCATCAACGATTCGCCCTTCTTTGGCAAAGAAGGCAAATACGTCACCTCTCGGCATCTGAAGGACCGCCTGGAACAGGAACTGGAGAAAAACCTCGCCCTGCGGGTAGAACAAGGCCAGACGGCCGACTCCTTCACGGTGTACGGGCGGGGTGTTCTGCACCTCTCCATCCTGATTGAGACCATGCGTCGCGAGGGCTATGAGTTGCAGGTAGGGCAGCCACAGGTCATCGTCAAGGAGATCGACGGGCAGAAATGCGAACCGATGGAAGAACTGTCCATCGACCTGCCCGAAGATGTCTCGGGCCGGGCTATCGACCTCGTGACCCAGCGCAAGGGCGAGCTGGTCCAGATGGAGATCCGTGGGGAGCGGGCGCATCTGACCTTTTCGATCCCCTCCCGGGGGATCATCGGGTTGCGGAGCGAGCTGCTGACCGCTACCGCTGGCGAGGCTATCATGTCTCACCGCTTTGTGCGCTTTGAGCCTTTGAAGGGCGAGATTCGCAAGCGCCAGAGCGGCTCGCTCATTGCGAGTGACAGTGGGCAGGCCTTTGCCTATGCCCTCGACCGCCTGCAGGACCGGGGACACTTCTTCATCAAGCCCATGGAGCTGGTTTACGAAGGGCAGGTCATTGGTGAACACACCCGAGCTGACGACCTCGTCGTCAACGTGACTAAGTCCAAGAAGTTGACCAACATCCGGGCCGCCGGCTCGGACGATAAGGTAAAACTGCCACCACCCGTGGTTTTTTCTCTGGAAGAAGCCCTGGAGTACATCAAGGAGGACGAATTCGTGGAGATTACGCCCGAATCGATGCGTCTGCGCAAGATTTTCCTCAAGGAGCACGAGCGCAAGCGCAAGAAGTAAGCCTTTCCGGGGCTTTAGCCCCGGTTGAGGCTGGTCATGGTTCGCTCGATGCCTACCGTGGCAAAGGAAATAACCCCCTCGACACATCGGTCCAGAATCGGCGGCAGGGCTTCTTGCTCTTCCGCTGTGAAAGGGTCCAGCACGTAATCTACCTGCTGACCCTTGGCAAAGTCGCTCCCGATGCCTACGCGCAGGCGGGGGTACTCGTTGGTGCCCAAAATTTCTTGTATGTGCTTGAGGCCATTGTGGCCGCCATCGGAGCCACGGGGGCGCAGCCGTAGCTTTCCAAAGGGTAGCGCAAGGTCGTCGGTGATCACCAGCATCTGGCTGGGCGTGAGCTTGTGCTTGTCCAGGTAAAAGCGGACGGCTTTGCCGCTCAGATTCATATACGTACTCGGCCACACCAGGTGGAGCTGTCGTCCCCGCACCCGCCCGGAGGCGGTGCTGGCATAGCGGTTAGGCTCGGGACTCACCTTGAGCTGTTCGGCCAGGCGATCCAGCACCATAAAGCCCACATTGTGACGGGTATCGTGGTATTCGGGCCCGATGTTGCCAAGGCCTACAATCAGATATTTCATAGAAAGGGCAAAAGAAAGAGCCAATCCAAGCAGGCTTGAATTGGCTCCGGTTGCATATGGCTTTCCTAGAGGAAAGCGGAAGACTTTACTTCTTGGCGGCCTCCTTGGTGCTTCGCAGCGAACGGGGGATTTCCACCGAAGCAATCGCGGCCGAAGGGGAAGTCACCACCTCGATTCCTTCAATACCAGCTTCCGAAACCTTGATGGTGCCACCGAGATCGAGCTTGGCTACGTTGACCACCACGGCGTCAGGCAGTTGGGAAGGAATTCCCTTGACCTTGATCTTGCGCAGCTTGAGGGTGAGCTTGCCCCCTTTGGCGACGCCGACCGGCGTACCTTGCAGGCGAACGGGCAGGGTCAGGACTACAGGCTTGTCATCCGAAACGGCCAGAAACTCCATGTCGAGGATCTTCTCGGTGACGGGGTGGAACTGGGCATTACGCAGGATGGTGTTGATAGCCTTGTTACCGGTTTCGAGGGAAATGATGTATACCTCGGGGGTGTAGATGACTTTGCGCGCTTCACTCTCCTCCAGCAGGATGTGGGTAGCTTCGCTGTTGTGGTAAATCACCGCGGGAATCATCCCCTCTTTGCGGGATTGTTTGGCGTTGGTCTTGCCCGTCTGCTCCCGGACCGTCGCTTTCAGCGCTATCGTTTTCATTCGTTCTTCTTTATCTAGATAAACAGGGAACTAATCGACTCAAAGTTGTGAATCTTCCGGAAAGCCTTGGCAAATACCGGAGCGATGCTCAGGACTCGGACTTTATCCGGCTTATTTTTAAGAGGAATCGTGTCAGTGACTACGAGCTCCTGGAGTTTTGACTTTTCGATGCGTTCCATCGCGGGTCCCGATAGGATCGGGTGGGTGGCGATGGCACGTACGGAGAGGGCACCTTCTTCCATCAGGAGGTCAGCTGCCTTACAGATCGTTCCGGCGGTGTCTACGAGATCATCGACGAGCACGATGTGCTTGCCCTTGGCATCGCCGATGACCTGCATGGATTCGACCTCATTGGGGCGGGAGCGATGCTTGTCGACGATGATGAGCTCGGCATTTATAAACTTGGCATACTTGCGCGCCCGGGCCGATCCCCCAATATCAGGCGAGGCGATGCAGAGCGGTTCCAGTTGCAGACCCATCAGATAGGGGACAAAAACTGCCGTTGCATCCAAGTGATCCAGGGGAATATCAAAGAAGCCCTGAATCTGTCCCGCGTGCAGATCCATGGTGACGATGCGGTTGGCACCAGCGGCGACAAGCAAATTGGCGACCAGCTTAGCCCCGATGGAGACACGGGCGATGGACTTACGATCCTGACGGGCGTAACCATAATAGGGCATTACCACCACCACCTGATTGGCCGATGCGCGACTCGCCGCGTCAATCATGAGGAGGAGCTCCATCATGTTATCGGCGGGCGCAAAGGTCGACTGCACAATAAAAATATCAGATCCCCTGATGGATTCCTTGTAGTGCACTTGCAGCTCACCATCACTAAACTTGAGCAGCTCGACTTCACCCAGAGGAGATCCGAAGAAATCTGATATCTTTTCTGCCAGGTACTTGGACTGAGAGCCCGAGAATATTTTTACCTGCGGAGACATACTTTTTGTTGACCCGGGAGGATTCGAACCCCCACTAACGGAACCAAAATCCGCGGTCCTACCATTAGACGACGGGTCAAGACCAACTTGGAGGGCAAAGGTAAGTATTTTCTCCAAAAGCTCAAGCGGGCAGTTGTGGATTTTTGAAAAAAATAGGGAAAAAATTGAGGAGGGGAAGGGCCCTGGCATCCTGCGCCCAGCAGGATGAAATCCGCGGGCATTTCTGTATCTTGGAAAGAAGACTGACTGACATGACAGAAGCCCTCTCTATCCAGGTTGCCAGCGAGATCATTTCCGGCTTTGACCGGTATCTGAGCGATTTTCGCGAGATCACCCGCCGGGCGCACACCCATTTCGAAGGCCGGGATTGGCACGGCATACAGGCCGACAGCAAGCGCCGCCTGTTGCTCTACAAGCGACAGGTGCCGCAGATTGCCCGTAAAGTGCGGCGCTTGTTGGGGCCTGCCTATCAAGATGTGGAGGCCTGGACCGCGGTCAAGGCGGTCTATGCCGGCCTAGCCCGAGACCGGTCCGCCTATGAGATCGCCGAAACTTTTTACAACTCGGTCTGCCGCAAAGTTATCGGAGACATCGGGGCCGACCGCTTGAGTATGTTTGTGCTCGACGAGCACAGCCGGCGGGAATATGAGTCCCAGGGCAACGTCTACCGCAGCTACCCCTGGGAGGGGGCCCCAAGCCTGCGACAGATGCTGGCCGACTTTCAGTTGCCGGTGACCTTCGAGGATATAGAGCGGGACATTATCTACATCCTGCAGCGGATGGAGGAGGACATCTTTTCGGAGCAGCGGCCGGGCGCCACCGCCCGGCTCGATATGGTGCGCTCGGTTTTCTATCGCAACAAAGCCGCTTACTTGGTCGGCCGCTTCGTCTCCGGGTCCCATACCTTCCCCTTTGTGCTGCCGATCCTGCATCAGACGCATGGGGCATTTGTCGATACCCTGATCACCGATCAGGATACGGTCAGTATCATCTTCAGCTTTACCCGCTCCTATTTCCTGGTGGAAGCCGACCACCCCTCGGAGTTGGTTCACTTCCTCCGAAGCATCCTCCCGCTCAAATCGTACAGCGACCTCTATAACTCCATCGGGTACAGCAAGCATGGTAAGACCGAGCTGTACCGGCATTTTCTCCATCATCTGGAGCATTCCGAGGATCCCCTCGTCATCGCCCCGGGCATCCGGGGCATGGTCATGGCGGTTTTTACCCTGTCTTCCTATAACATCGTCTTCAAACTGATCAAGGACCGCTTTGATCCCCCCAAGACCATGAACAAGGCGCACGTCAAGTCGCGCTACAAGATGGTTTCCATGCACGACCGGGTCGGGCGTATGGCTGACACCCACGAGTTTGAACATTTTATCCTCCCCAAGGATCGCTTTGATCCTGCCCTGCTGGAAGAGCTGCTCCGGGTGGCGCCCTCGATTGTACATGTAGAGGGTGATAGGGTGTGCATAGACCACCTCTATACTGAGCGGAAAATGGTGCCGCTCAACATCTTTCTCGATACCGCTACCCCCGAGGAGGCCGAGGCCGTCATCGACGAGTATGGCAACACCATTAAGCAACTGGCGGCAGCCAACATCTTTCCAGGGGATATGCTGTTGAAAAACTTTGGCGTGACCCGGCATGGCCGGGTGGTTTTCTATGACTACGACGAGATCGGATTTCTCACCGATTACCGCTTCCGGCGCATGCCCGAGCCGGTGGACGATGACGATATGTATGCCGGCTCACCCTGGTTTGCTGTAAGTCCCAATGATGTGTTTCCGGAGGAATTCAAGCACTTTCTCGTCGGCCGCGAGGACATCCGGGAGATCTTCTTTCGGCGGCACATGGAACTGTTCGAGCCGCGCTTCTGGATCGATATGCAGCAAAAACAGATTAACGGCGAGATCGTCGATGTTTTTCCCTATCGCCGCCGCCTACGCTTCGAGGCCCGGGCCGATCAATGAGGCCTTTTTCGTACCTTTGCGGCATGAAAGTGATCGATACCCACGCCCATCTCTACTCCCAGCATTTTACCCAGGATCTGCCCGAGGTCATCAAGCGGGCCCGGGAAGTGCTCGCGGCTGTGATGCTCCCCAACATCGACCGGGAGAGCATCCCCGAGATGCATCGCCTGGCGGCGATGGCACCAGACTTCTTTTTTCCGATGATGGGCCTGCATCCCAGCCACGTACAAGCCGGCTTTGAAGCCGAACTGGAGATGATGGAAGGCTGGCTGGAGGGCGACGAGGTAACCTATTTCGGCATCGGCGAGACGGGTATCGACCTATACTGGGACAAAACCACCCTCGACATCCAGCGCCGCTCCCTGCAGGTGCATATCGACTGGGCCAAGGCCTATGACCTGCCCATCATCCTCCACGCCCGCAACGCCATCGACGAGGTCGCCGATCTGATCGAGCACAATCTGGATGACCGTCTGCGCGGCATCTTCCACTGCTTTGATGGCAGCCCGGCACAGGCTGCCCGCATCGCGGGCTTTGGCAGCTTTAAGCTCGGCATCGGCGGGATCGCTACCTACCGCAAAGATGTGCAGGCCATGGTACGAGACCTCGACCCCGGTCTGATTGTCCTGGAAACCGACAGTCCCTATCTGCCGCCGGAACCCCGGCGCAAAGATAAGCCCCGCCGCAACGAAAGCAGCTACACCCGCTACGTTGCCGAAGCCGTCGCCCGCCTGAAGGACATGACCTATGAGGAGGTAGCCGCACTTACCAATGCCAATGCGAGGGAGATCTTTCGCCTGTCATGAACTGGCGCCAGTACTGGCATGAACGGGCCACCGAGGCCGATCCCTACCGGCAGGTCGCCCGCACCGGCGGGCGGGTACCCATCGATGCGGCCCTGATGACCCGCATGAATGCCCGTCTGGTCGAGCTCCTCGATCTGCAGCCTGAAGACCGGCTGCTAGACCTCTGCTGCGGCAACGGCATGGTCACCCGCGCGCTGGCGGCGCATTGCGCCGAGACGGTGGGCGTGGACCTAGCCCCGGGGCAGATTGCCCGGGCCCAGGCTGGCCCGGCGCAGCCGGGGCTCCGTTTTCAGGTAGGAGACGTCACCCGGCTGGGTGAGCTGGGGCTCGCCCCCTTTGACAAGATCAACCTTCATTTTTCCTTTCAGTACCTGGAGCGCCCGGCGCAGGGCCGGGCGGCCTTGCGCGGCATGCGGGACTTGCTACGCCCCGGCGGCTGCATCCTGATCGGCGAGGTGCCCGACCTCGCCAGACTGGCCGCTTTTTATCCCCGGCGACTGGATCGCTGGCGTTATCGGCTCTGGCTGCGGC
>RFHL01000214.1 GCA_003696875.1 Bacteroidota bacterium
TCCCAATGATGGCCCCACCCGAACCGGTAAACTTGGCGCTGGCCCCTACGCTCCGGGCGATCTCTACCATGCGCAGGTTCTCCGCGCTGATCTTCATGATCTTCTGCCGCAGGTCGAAGTTGGCATCGAGCAGCGCGCCAAGGTCCTGCATATGCCCCGACTCCAGCCGCTCACGTGCGGCGAGGGTCAGTTCCGCAAAGCCCTTCATCGCCTCGTGCACCACCAAATCCCCCGCCTCGTAACGCTCACGCAGGTTGTTGTGCACGACCTCAGATCCCTCGGAGAGGTCGGTCCGATAGGCAATATACAGCGGAGGAAAAAGGGCCGGATCCATGACATGATAACTGCCGTACCCCTGCCGCTCCATGATGGCGCGGCTGAAGTCCATGAAAACCGGGGCCTCGTAGGCCTGGGCCACGCGGTCCTGCAGACCGGCACCGATGCCGAGCTCTTCGGTTTCGACCGACAGCACCAGGTTGGCCAGGATGGGATTGGGGATCTGGACCCGGTAAAAGGACATCAGGGCCCGCACGCAGGCCGTGATGATGGCGCTGGAGCCGGCCAGGCCCAGGCGATTGGGGATGTTGCTCTGGTAACGGATGGTAAAGTTGCGGTCATCCAGCTCCAGGTCCCGGGCCTGACAATGCTCATAAAACTTCTTGATCGCCGCCTTGAGCAAGCGGATCCCCCCATAGTAGCCAAAGAGCTTCACGTCATCATGCAGGCCCTGCACCGACCGAAAAACGGAGCGATCCCGCTCCTGTTGT
This sequence comes from Bacteroidota bacterium, assembly GCA_003696875.1. Taxonomy (GTDB): domain Bacteria; phylum Bacteroidota; class Bacteroidia; order J057; family J057; genus RFHL01. The sequence continues at coordinate 768 of RFHL01000214.1, forward strand.
ACGATCTCCAGCTCGGGGCTTTCGTACAGCACCACTTCCGCCTGGAAGTTGCTGAAGACGAAGGCAATGGTCTTGCCATAATACCCATCGGAAGGATTGCCGATCAGCGCAGCGCGCGGGTAAGCGTAGGTATGGATGATCAAAGTGGTGGCTTTTCTGGAATAGAGACCGAAAGGCCACAAAGGTACGCCTCCCCCCGGCAAAATGCCACCAGCGGCAGGTTCTTTAGCCGAAACGGGAGGCTGTCCCGTCACCTTTAGCGCGGGTACGGGACACGGTCCCATGCGCGATCCCCCCGCCCGCGTCAGCGGGCTAAGGCGACAACAAAACAAAGCTGGTGCCGGACATCGTCCTGCACCAGCAACACTGCGGAGTCATCCGCGCCTACAGGACCGGCGCGTCGGTAATCGTTTCGATGCCGTTGCGCACATCTTCCAGCTTTTGCCGGATAAAAGGATCATCCCACTCATAGAGGGAATGATCCGGCTCCACCTGCTGCACCAGATTCTCTGGGGGCGGGCTGATGTCGGCGCGCTGTAACTTATAGGCAAAGCCAAGGATCGCCACACTGAAAAACAACACCATCGCCACGGCGACTACGGCATTGAGGTTCAGGGCCAGGGGAAACCAGCGAGGCAGGGCCTTGCTCCCCGCATGCTGACGGGCATATGCAAGGACCTGCTCAACGGTTTGATCAGAGGGGTCTTCCTGCACGGCCCCCAACTGCTCTACGATTTCCTGAAAAAACTCGTAGCGCTGCCAAAGGACTTCGTCTTGGCAAAGCGCATCCAGAAAGGTTTCATTTTCCGGGCGCTTCATTTCATCAAACAGGAAGCGGATGATGTCCTCATCGCTGAACGGCGGCTTCTTCATAACCTTGAGGGGTTCCGGTTTGCTGGGCTAGCTTCTTCAGGTTCAGCAACGCATACCGCATCCGCCCCAGGGCTGTGTTGATGCTTACATCCGTGATCGCGGCAATTTCCTTGAAGGAAAGGTCCGCATAAGACCGCATGACGAGTACTTCGCGTTGCTTATCCGGCAGTTGCTGGATCAGCTTTCTAATGTAACGCGCATTCTCTTCCCATATTATCTGCTCTTCGGCGCTGCCTTCGGCGCGCTGCACGGAGTTGAAGATGTCGTAATCTTCGCTCTCGCGCTGCATGGGATTTCGCTGCATCTTGCGGAAGTGGTCGATCGCCAGATTGCGGGCGATCCGCACCACCCAGGGAAGGAATTTTCCTTCCTCGTTGTACTTGCCGGAACGGATCATCCGGACCACCTTAATCATCACGTCCTGAAAGAGATCCTCCGCGACGGAGCGGTCCTTGACGATTAGATAAATGGTGGTAAAAACCTTACTTTTGTGCCGCCGGATCAGCTCGTCAAAGCATCGATCCTGACCGGCAATAAAGCCTTTGATGAGGTCCTTGTCCTGCGATTGTTTGATAAGTGCCTTCTCCATGACAGTTTGGGTTAATGTGTCAAGTAGAGTTAGGGTCATGCACACATGGGTTGATTAGAAACAAGCAGGTGAAGGAAAAGCACGTTTCCACGACAAGCGGCCCCTACCGTATTTGCAGGGAAAAAGATGGGTTGGTTAGGAACAGAAAAAGAACAGCGGTACGCTTGTCGTCCAAGAGGTCGGAACATGATAACCAAAGGCGGGGTGAGGCGTTATCCTTGTGACCGAGAGAAAGTCTGAGCCGGCGGCGCAGCCCATACCACCCGAGGGGGAAGAGTTATCGCTATGGAGTATATCTACATAAAGAATGCCAGAGTGAACAACCTCAAGCAGGTTTCGGTAAAAATCCACCGAGATCAGCTGGTGGTCGTCACCGGCGTAAGTGGTTCCGGCAAGTCTTCCCTGGCCTTTGACACCCTCTATGCGGAGGGGCAACGCCGCTATGTCGAGAGCCTCAGTTCCTATGCCCGGCAGTTTCTGGAGCGCATGGAGAAGCCGGAAGTGGATTATATTCAAGGGATTGCGCCTGCCATGGCCATCCAGCAGAAGGTCTCCACTTCCAACCCCCGCTCCACTGTGGGCACGGTGACCGAGATCTACGACTTCCTCAAGCTCCTCTTTGCCCGGGTCGGCACGACTTTTTCCCCAGTGTCCGGAAAAGTGGTCACTCGGGATACGGTGCAGGACGTGGTCGAAGCCATCATGGATAACGCATCCGGGACCCGGATTCTTATTTTGGCACAAATCCCCGTGCGCTCCAAGGGCTACCGCGCTGAGCTGGAGCTCAGCTTACAGAAAGGTTTTTCCCGCATCTGGCAGGATGGCCAGATGGTCCTCATCGAGGACGAACTGGCCCGGGACAAGCTGCCCGCCGCCGAGACCCTGACCCTGCTCATCGATCGGGTCAAGCTCAAGGATGAGGAACGGCAGGAACAGCGCAGCCGTCTGACCGACAGCGTGCAGACCGCCTACCAGGAAGGCCACGGCCACTGTGAGGTCATCATCGGGGATACGCAGCGCACCTTTTCGGAGCGCTTCGAAGCCGACGGCATGAGCTTCGAGGAGCCTAGCGTCAACTTTTTCAACTTCAACACCCCCTACGGGGCCTGCCCCACCTGCGAAGGCTTCGGCCGGATCCTGGGCATCGACGAGGACCTCGTGATTCCCGATCAGAGCCAGTCCGTTTTTGAGGGGGCCGTCGCCCCCTGGCGGGGCGAGGTGATGGGCACCTTCAAGGACAATTGGCTGCGCGCCGCCGCCGAGGCCGATTTTCCCATCCACCGTCCCTACTTCGAGCTCTCGCCCGGCCAACAGGAGCAGCTCTGGCGCGGCATCGATGGCGTCCCCGGCATCCGGGGCTTCTTTGACTACGTCGCCTCCAAGACCCACAAGATCCAGTACCGGGTGATGCTGGCCCGCTACCGGGGCTACACCACCTGCCCCGACTGCAAAGGCAGCCGCATTCGCCCCGACGCCAACTACGTCAAGGTTGGCGGCTACACCCTGCGCGACTTGCTTTTCCTGCAGCTCGACGAGCTGCTGCCGGTCATCCAGTCGCTCGACCTGAGCGACACCGAACGCCTCATCTCCGAGCGCCTCATCACCGAGATTGTGCGCCGCCTCGACTACCTCAACCGCGTAGGCGTGGGCTACCTCACCCTCATCCGCAAGATCAATACCCTCTCCGGCGGCGAAATGCAGCGCATTCGCCTGGCGACCTCCCTCGGCAGCGGTCTGGTGGGCTCTATGTACATCCTCGACGAGCCCAGCATCGGGCTGCATGCCCGCGACACCGACCGCCTGATCAGCGTGCTGGAGTCGCTGCGCGACCAGGGCAATACCGTGATCGTAGTCGAGCACGACGAGGCCCTCATGCAACATGCCGATCAACTGATCGACATGGGACCCGGCGCCGGCGAGCTAGGCGGCGAGGTGGTTTTTAACGGCACCTATGCCGAGATCCTGACCGCCGATACCCTGACCGGCAAGTACCTGGCCGGCCGGGATGAGATCGCCCTCCCGGCCCAGCGCCGGGTGCCCGCCAGCCGACTCTCCCTGCGGGGGGCCCGCCTCCACAACCTCAAGGGCGTAGACATCGACATTCCCCTCTACGGGATCACCGTGGTCACCGGGGTGAGTGGATCGGGCAAGACCAGCCTCATCCAGCGGGTGCTGCTCCCGGCGGTGCAACGGCATCTGGGAGAGTTTGGCGAAAAAGGCGGCTTTTTCCAGGCCCTCACCGGGGACATCGACCAGATCGAGCGGGTCGAGATGGTGGATCAGCAGCCGGTGGGCCGCTCGGCCCGCTCCAATCCGGTGACCTATCTCAAGGCCTACGACGCCATCCGGGACCTCTTTGCCAGCCAGCAGCTGGCCAAGATCAAGGGTTTCAAGCCGGGGCACTTTTCCTTCAATGTCGACGGCGGCCGCTGTGACCATTGCCAGGGAGACGGCTTTGTGACCGTCGAGATGCAGTTTCTGCCCGATGTGCAGCTGGTGTGCGAGGTCTGCCAGGGACACCGCTTCAAGAAGCAGGTGCTGGAGGTGCGCTACAAGGAAGCCAACATCTACGAGGTGCTCAATATGACCATCTCGGAGGCGCTGCACTTTTTTGAGGGCGAAAGCAAGATCACCCAGAAGCTGGAGATTCTGGACAAGGTAGGCCTGGGCTACCTGCGCATGGGACAGAGCACCAGCACCCTCTCCGGGGGCGAAGCCCAGCGGATGAAGCTCGCCTTCTTCCTCTCCCAGGCCAATCTGGCCCAGCGCACGCTCTTCATCTTCGACGAACCCACCACCGGCCTCCACTTCGAGGACATCAAAAAGCTCCTCGCCGCCATGAATGAGCTGGTGGAGCGGGGCAATACCGTTCTCGTCATTGAGCACAACCTTGACGTGATCAAATGCGCCGACTGGCTCATCGACCTGGGCCCCGAAGGCGGCGATCAGGGCGGGCAGGTCCTCTATCAGGGTCCTCCGGAAGGCCTTCCTGCGGTGGAGGCCTCCTATACCGGCCGCTACCTGGCCGAGAAGCTGGCGCAGAAAACGCCTTGAGGGCATCGCCTCCCCCTAATCATTCCTCATGAGGGGCTTTTGATCGGGCCAAACACTGGCGATAATACTCCCAGGCCGCTGATCAGCAGCCATATATATAGAGGTTTCATATGGTTGGTCTTATTATACAAGGTGGCAAATGCCCCCAA
>RFHL01000215.1 GCA_003696875.1 Bacteroidota bacterium
CCCCTGGACGGTCCACATGGTGTGGGGTCGGCATATAGCCATTGACCCCGAAAATACCCTCTCCAACCGTCCTTTCCGCCCTCTGAGAAATGGTCGTTCGCGCCGTACAGCAAATCGGGCTTTCGAGCGCAGACGACTCCCCCCGATGGATGAACCACGGGATGCTCCAGGCGGAGCTGGCTGAAGTTTTTTCTTGACTCGCCGAAACCCGGGCACAGCCCCTTGTCGACGAGGTGCACCGAAAAGTGGCGCGGAGAACAGTGGTAATGGAGGCTCCGCGCCTTCGTCAACGGGTCAGCCTGAGGTTTTCCACAAGATGTGGAAAGCATGCGGTCCTGCGCACCCAGATCTAGGGGCAAGATCCAAGACATCGACACCCCCTGATTCGATCGGGATGGCGCAGCGCAGCCAACCGAAAACAAAAGCCTTCAACTTTCAACTGGATAGAGAAGAAATTGAGACCATCACCAATAACCTCCATCGCGCACCCCGCCCCCGCCACAACCACATGTTTTCAAACAGAAAACACCGGAGGACCCTGAGGTGGTACATCACCCTACCCCATCCCGATGGAATCAGCCGATCATGCGCATCAAAGAACCTCAATTGGAGCCCCCAAGGCACCAGGAACGCTGCATTTCTCACCGGTGAGGTCTGCACCGAATCGCGGTGAGGGGTCACGGAGCTGCCAAGAACTTGACACGATCGCCTCATCCCGCCCCACCCATGGCTCCAAGCTACTGATTCAGAAGTACTTTCTGTGAATTCTAGAGCCTGGAACGTGATCGCAACCGCGGCCAGAGGCGATCGCACCGATCACCAAGCCTGCAGAGAAATCGGCAAGATGTCCTGGCTCCCCCCGATGTCGGGCCATGACGCAATGCGCCAAACCAGCAACAAGACAAGCAACAAGACAAGCAACAAGGTCACCATGGCGCCTTCTCAAGCCCCCTCCAGAGGTCACCAGCGCTCCTCTGAGTCGGCTGTGTGCCCCCAGGCCTGGAC
>RFHL01000216.1 GCA_003696875.1 Bacteroidota bacterium
CTGCTGCACCAGCACCTGGTTCAGGCGAAAAGCCTGGCCGGTGCGCACGCGCAAGAAAATGTGCGGCTGCGGCCGCAGGCGCCGTTCCGCAGTGTCGATGCGGGCGAAAAAATAGCCGTTGTGTGTGAGCCAGTCCAGCGCCTGCTGCGCCAGGGCCTGCGGCGATCGGCCGGTTTGCGGCTGTTTCGGCGAAAGCTGCAGCGCCTTGAGCAGTTGCTGGGCCGCAAAGTGGACCTGATCCACGAGCCGAGCCTGAAAACCCCGATTTTGATCGAAGAACTAAGGGCAACCCGGAAGCTGGGGTATGAATCGGAAAGCGTCTTGCCCATTCTGCCGCCCGATGTGATGGGGGTGTATGTGTTGCTGCCGGGGTGATGTGCAGCTTTCTTCCTCCCGATTCCGTATCTTTACGGAAACGATTCCAGCTATGCTCCTCCAAGACCCCGAAACCCATCTCGCCGCTATCCTCGACCGCCCCGACGCGCCTAACCTGGTCGCCCGCCTCCAAACCCAACTGGAGCAGGAGCAGCAGCGGCGCCAGCAGTTTTATGCCGAGGTGGACGAGGACATGAAGGCCGAGTTCATCAATGGCGAGGTCATCATCCAGTCGCCGGTGAAAAAAGCGCACACTGATGCGGCGGGGGCATTGTACAAGCTCCTGAGCACCTTCGTGCAGGTCCATCAGTTGGGCTACGTCGGCTACGAGAAGGTCATGACGGCCTTCACGCGCAACGACTACGAGCCGGATGTGGTGTTTTTCGGGCTGGAAAAGTCCCAGCATTTCCAAAAGGGCCTGTGGAAGTACCCGCCGCCCGACTTTGTGGCCGAGGTCCTCTCCGACAGCACCGAAGCCCGCGACCGGGGCGTAAAGTTTCAGGACTTCGAAGCCCACGGCGTGCAGGAGTACTGGATCATCGACCCCGAGGACGAGAGCGTGGAGCAGTACCTTCTATACAATGGTGCCTACAAGCTACACCTGAAAGCCGGGCAAGGCCCTGTTAGCAGCCGGGTCGTGGCGGGGTTTGAGGTGCCGATCCGGGCGCTGTTCGATGAGCAGGTGCAGGTGGAGGCACTGCGGAGGATGCTGGGGGAGTAGCGGTTTCAGATAGTTATCACCCCCACTGACCTTTCTCCGGCAATCTTCTGTCTTGCCTGCCATCCATGCAATGAAAAGAGGTGCGCATGAGTCAACATCTCCCTAAAGCTTCTTCCGCTCCCGAGCAAGCGGCCCACGTGGGGGGGCGCTTGCTCCCGGGCGAATCCGTCGAAGCCCAAATCGAGCGGCAGTTGCAAGGAGGGAAAGAAGCCGCAAGGCCCCGATAACCTGAGGGGCGGCTGACCAAGCGATGAGCCATTGGAAGAACTGCTAGCGATACTGACGAGATGAAGCGCCTGTTTGTCCTGGATACCCATGTAGGGCTGACAGGGCCTAGCGCCTCACGCCCAACACCTTAATCCCGCATCGGCTCGGCCACTACCGCTGTCTCCGCCGCTTCCTGCTGCTCCTTGAGGTAGGCCCGGGGTGTGGTGCCAGTGATCTTCTTGAAGGCGCGGTTGAAGGTGGTTTTAGAGTTGAACCCTACCTGCAAGGCCAGGGACAGAAAGGTCTCCTGCTTGCCTGCTTCACTTAGCATCAGGCGGGTAAATTCCTGGACGCGATAGGCATTGACATAGTCGTAGAAGCTGCGGCCAAAGCCCTCGTTGATCACCCGGGAGAGGGTGTGGGTATTGGTCTTGACCAGGGCCGAGAGTTCCGAGAGGGTAAGCTCTGGATTCATAAAGGCCTTGTCCTGCTCCATGACCCGGACCAGCCGGCCTTTGTAGGTAGAGAGTTCATCATCCGGGAGTTGGGAGCCTTTGTACTTTTCCACCACCTTGGGCAGCTTGAAAATCTCGGGGTGATTCATGGCAAAATAGCCCATGAGGAAGGAGGTGAAGGAGAAGGCAAACCAGGCGGTATCGGTGGCCCGCTCGCGGATGTAGGTGCTGGGGAAGGGCAGCGCCAGGCCCAGGGCCTCGATCAGGTAGGCAAAAAGCCAGATGGCAAGCACGATGCCTTGCAGGACCATGACCCCATTGAGGTATTGGAAGTTGTGCTCGAAGGACTGCGTGCTGGACGACTTCTCGTCGTATGAGTGCAGGATGCGCCACACCCGGTACCAGTAAAAGGCATTGAACAGCAGGGCAAAGCCCCCCGCGATGGCGACATAGGTGTGGATTTCGCCGTGGATGACCATCAGCCGAAACTCCGCATCGTCGCGCACCAGGACCGGCGTGTACGACAGCAGGTGCAGCCCCGCCGGGATGAAATGCATCCACCGCCGCAGGCGCAGGCTGTCCTCGAACTTGAGCAATTCCTGGATGTAGAAGTAAAAGATGGGCGCGTAGAGAAACAGGATCATCTCCGGGGCCAGGAAGAGCTTGGGAAAGAGGGTGAAGAGGTCCCGGTCATAGAGCGAGACCCGGCCGATGAGGGCAAAGGAGGTCAGTCCCAGCAGCACGAAGAGGAGCCGGTTGGCCCGGCGGTTATTGTCCTGGATGCCCGCGATGGCGAGGATGAGGAGCAGGCCCTGCCCCGCCGAGAAGAGCAGCAGGAAGGTGTACCAGCTGATGACCCCGCCGGCCAGGTCCTCCCAGGTTGCGATTTCGATACGGGCGGTGCCGCCTTCGCGCCGGAGAAAGGTGCGGTTGGGGCGGGCCTGCCCATTGGGGCGGCCCTCGACGCTGGACCAGTTGCCCCGGGTGACCTTGTAATCAAAGGAGTCCGGCGCGCCCATCAGGGTGATCTGGTAGGTGCTGTCGGGAAGGCGGGAGAAGCGGTAGGCCGCATCGCCGGGGTTCCAGTCGTTGAAGTCCCCCACGAGGAAGAGCGTCGCGTCGTGGGGGGTATTGGCTGGGATATCATCGACGATGATAGTCACCTGAGCGGGCAACGGCAGGCCGGCGAGCAAGCCCGTCAGCAGCCATAGCCAAAAAAGCGGAGAAGTCCGGCGGCGAGAAGCCTTGGACCAAAGTGTTTGAGTAGTTAGCATGAGTCCCATTCACAGTTGGGCGTATCCCCTTCAAGATACATATTCCCCCGAAAATATACGGAGGATTTTATACCTTACTCAACGAGCGGGGCCGGGCCGGGGTGGGGCAAGGCAGTATTCACATACAAAAAGAACTATGCGTATCGGATTGTTTCTGGGGTGCTTGCTTCCGCTGATGCTGGCAGCCCAGCCCTTCACGGGCGGTTTTTCCTTTGCCCTGCCCTGGGACGACTCCACCACCCAGGCCTTTTTGCCGGTGTTTACGGCTCAGGCCATCGGGCCGGCGGACACGGTGCGCATCGGCAGCAGCGGCCATTTCGAGGCCAGCGGCCAGCCGATACGCTTCTGGGGCGTCAACATCACCGCCGCGGCCGCCTTTCCGCCCCCGGCCCTCGCACCGCGCATCGCCGGCCGGCTGCGCAAGATGGGCGTCAACCTCGTCCGCTTTCACCACCTCGACAACCCCTGGACCGGCAGCGGCGGCACCATCTTCCTGAACCAGGGCAGCCAGGGCACCCGCACCCTTGATCCCCTGACCCTCGACCGGCTGATGGCCTTCATCGCCGCGCTCAAGGCCGAGGGCATCTACGTCAACATGAACCTGCACGTCTCGCGCACCTTCCGCGCCGCCGATGGCGTCGTGGCCGCCGATTCACTGGTGGAATTTGGCAAGATGGTCAACCTCTACGACCCCTGGCTCATTTTCCTCCAGCAAGAGTATGCCCAGCAGCTACTCGGCCATGTGAATCCCTACACCGGCCTGGCGCTCCGGGACGATCCCGTGCTCGCGATGGTCGAGATCACCAATGAAAATTCCCTCTTCGCCTTCTGGAAAGGCGACGCCCTCCAGCCCCTGGCCCGGGGCGGCCAATTGCCCCAGGTCTATAGCGACCAGCTCGACAGCCGCTGGCAGGCCTGGCTGGCCCAGCGCTACGGCAGCGACGCCGCCCTGGCCGCCGCCTGGAACCAGGGCCTCCTGCCCCCCGGCCAGGACGAGCAGCTCGTAAACCGCGACTTTGAGACCGGCAGCCCCAGCCCCTGGCAGCTCGAGCTGCACAGCGGCGCGCAGGCCAGCTTGAGCCTGGACCCCGTACAGCCTTTTGCCGGCCAAGCCAGCGGGCGCGTACAGGTCCAGACCGTCACCGGCACCGCCTGGCACCTGCAGTTCAAGCAGGCCGGCTTCGACCTGGCCGCCGATTCCACCTATGTCCTGCGCTTTGCTGCCCGCGCCGATGCCCCCCGCAGCCTCAGCATCAGCTTCATGCGGGACAATGCCCCCTACACCTGGTACGGCGGCACCACCTTGACCCTGAGCCCCACCTGGCAGGTGTACCAAGTGTACTTCACCGCCCCCGAGACCAACCAAGGCCAGGGCCGGCTGTCCTTCTCCTTCGACGACCAGCCCGGCAGCTACTGGTTCGATGCCTTCAGCCTGGCCCGCCCGGCCGTGGCCGGCCTGGGCAATGGCGAGTCCCTCACGGCCGGTACCGTGGCCCGTATCCCCTTCAGCCAGCGGCTGGGCTATACCCCCGCCCGCGTGGCCGACGAGGCCGCCTTTTACCTCGATGTTCAGCGCGCTTATTTTGGGCAAATGGCGGCCTTCTTGCGCGACAGCCTGGGCCTGCGGGTGCCCCTCACCGGCACCAATGCCCTCAGCGGTCCCGCCGACCTCGTGCACCAGGCCGGCCTCGACTTTATCGATGACCACAGCTACTGGGACCACCCCTGGTTTCCCAATGTCGCCTGGGATCCCCGGGACTGGCTCATCCAGAATACCTCCCTGCTGCGGCAGCCGGATTTGGGGGCCCTCACCGGCGTGCTCGGCGGCGTCGCCCAGGCCGGCCGGCCCTACACCCTGAGCGAGTACAACCACCCCTTCCCCAACCGCTACCAGACCGAGATGATGCCCCTGCTCACGGCCTACGCCTCGCTGCACGACGCCGACGGGCTCATGTTTTTTGAGTACAACGGTGACAACACCGCCTGGACCGTGGACCACATCGGCGGCTACTTTGCCCTGCACCGCAACCCCGTCCTGATGGCCCTCTCGCCTGCCTGCGCCTATGCCTACCGGCGGGGGCTGGTGCAGCGCGACCCCCAGCCGCTGCAGCTCACCTACGGCGAGGACTGGCTGGCCCAGCAGGCCCGCAGCCTGCCCGAGGGCCGCTGGACCCGCACCCTGCCCTACGACAGCCGCCTGAGCCTGCGGCACGGGATGCGCAGCGTTCTGGTCGCCGGGGATAGCGCCCCGGCCTTGCCCGCCCTGCCCCCGGCGGGCGGTAGTCCCTACCAGGCCGCCACCGGCGAGATCGCCGTCTCCACGGCGGCGGGGCTGCTGCGGGTCGCGAGCCCGGCCTATGTGGCCGTGTCGGGTTTCCTGGCTGATACGGGCCAGGTCGCCGCCGGGCCGCTGACCCTCGTCAGCGGCAGCGACTTTGGCACGCTGGTCTGGGTGCGCCCTGATGGCGATAGCCTGCACCGGGCTGGCCCCTCGCTGCTCACCATCGCCGCCCGCGCCCAGAACACCGGCATGGGCTGGATCGGTACCCAGAGCCTGGGCGACCAGTGGGGCACGGCCCCCACCCAGGTGCAGCCCCTGCGGCTGCGGCTGGACCTGCGCCTGCGGGCGGACTCGCTCCGCCTCTGCCGGCTCGATGTGCGGGGTGCCCCGCTGGGCTGCACCTGGGTATGGCCCCAGGCCGATGGGGTGTATCGCCTGGACCTGGACCAGGCCCAGGACCAGACCCTCTGGTACGGGCTCGAAGCCGTCGGCGACGGCAGCACCCTGTCCCTCGCCAGCCCCCTGACCCTGGCAGACTGGGCGGTATTTCCCTCTCCCGCCCAGGACCGGCTCACCTGGCGCTACACCCTCGACCAGCCGGCTCCGGTCTGGCTGGAACTCTATGACCTGCAAGGTCGCCGGGTGCGGCACCTAGCCGCCGGGCTCCAGTCCCCAGGTACCTACACCTACGAGATGTCCCTCACCGGCCTGGCCGCCGGGGCCTATCGTGCCCTATGGCGCAGCGAGCAGGGACAGGCCAGCCGCTTGATCGTGCTCCAATAGCGACAGAATATGCAGCAATTGTTTTGTTGCCCGCGCGGGAATGCCTATTTTGTTTCTCCCTCATGGGAACTCGCAGGGGGGAAAAAGACCGGATACATGGAATATTCGCCGGCTCCCCGTCGTTCTTCCGCCAAGGCATGCCGCCTGGTCTCGGTTTTCCAGTACTGCCTCCTTCCCCAACCCTTCTCCCCATGGCCCGCAAGCTATCCCTCCATCCGAAGAAGAAAGAGTGGGATCAGACCTTTCAGATGATGTCCTGGTGGAAAGCCGACGAGGTCCGGGCTGCGCAGGTGATGGTGGTGGGGGCGGGTGCCCTGGGAAATGAGGTCCTCAAAAACCTCGCCCTCATGAATGTGGGGCGCATTCTGATCGTGGACTTTGATCGCATCGAGTACCACAACCTCAGTCGCTCGGTGCTGTTTCGGGAGAGCGACTGCGAAGCCAACCGGCTCAAAGCTGATGTTGCGGCCGAGCGGATCCGCGAGATCAACCCCAATGTAAAGGTACAGACCATTCAGGGCGACATCATGCTGGATGTGGGCCTGGGGGTTTTTCGGCGGATGCAGGCCGTGATCGGTTGCCTGGACAATCGTCTGGCCCGGATGTATATCAACCGCCACTGCTACAAGGTAGGGCGCACCTGGATCGATGGCGGCATCGAAAACCTCGCTGGCCAGATCTCGGTCTATACGCCGGATGTGTCTTGCTATGAGTGCACCCTCTCGCAGGGCGATTGGGTCAATATCAACGCCAAGCTGGGCTGCCCCGACGTGGCCCGCCGCAACTCGTCCCAGGGCCGGGTGCCCACCACGCCCATTTCCTCCTCCATCATCGCCGCCATGCAGGTGCAGGAGGCCCTGAAGGTGATCCACGGTAACCACGAGCAGTCCCTGGCCGGGCAGCGCTTCTACTACGAGGGCATGAGCAATTTCATCATGCAATTCAAGCTGGCGCCCCTGCAGGAGGATTGCCTGGCGCATTTTCCGTATGACCCGATCATCGAGGCCAGCACCCTCTCCGCCGACCGCTCGGTGGGCGAGACCCTGGCCTGGCTCAATGCGTATTTTGAGGTAGAAGACGCCGCCATTGAGCTGGATCACGAAGTGGTGCTGGAAGTGGCCACCCGCAAAACCGAGCAGGTATATGAGATGGTGGTGGCCAAGCCCCACCTCACCGACAAGCGCCTGCGCGAGCTGGCCGTGGATCCGGGCGAGACCGTGGTCTTTACCAAGGAGGTAAACGTCCTGGACGCCAGCTTCCCCGCCCCGGACCGCAAATTGCGGGAACTGGGCATTCCGCCCCTGCACATCCTGCGGGTGCGGGCCGGGGATGATATACACTTTGTCGAACTCACCGGCGACGAGGCCTTCCTCAATTATACCTGATCGTGTCCGGCGTGATTTTTTCCAACGGGTAAATTTTGTAAGTTACTGTATCTTTTGGTTTTCCCTGGCTCCGGGCGCCATGTGTTATCCTGGTGGTGCCAGGGAGTCTGGTCTCAACAATCACTTTTTAAGGCTATGGCAGACTACAACGAAACTTCCGTCATCAATGTCATCATCCGTCTCATGCCCGGCGGGGATGAGTTGGATGTGGAGTTGCCGCTCTACTCAACGGGAAAAGAGATCATTGAGGAGTTGCTCAACAGCGATCTGGTTCCCCGCAATGATCCGCAGGGGAATCCATACACCTACAAGCTGGTATCCAAAGATAGCGGCATGGAGATCGTCCCTGAAAAGAGCCTTCACAGTCTGGGGGTAAAGGCCGGTAATACCTTGCTCATGATGCCCGAACTGGTAGCCGGTGCCTGATTGTTCATTTCCAATCCTTCCCCCATGCAAGACATGAGCTTTGAGGCCCTGAAGAAGCACTATGAGGGCATGAAGTTTCGCAACCCGCGGGACAAGCGGTTGGCCCGTGAGCATCTGCGGCTCGCCGAGTTGTGTGATCAGACCGACCGCATCACCTATCGCCTGCCTGAGGGCAAGAAGTTGCCCCCGGATACCTACATCATCGGCTATCACCTGCGCTCGATTGTGGCCCAGGGAGGGGAGTCGGGTCCGGAATATGGCAATTACCACGAGGTAAAGATTACCTTCCCGGCGAACTTTCCCGTCGGCGGAGCCGCCTGCTACATGCTCAGCCCGGCCTGGCATCCCAACATCAAGTGGGATGGTCCCTACAAAGGCCGCATTTGCGGCAATACGGCTGAGTTTGGTAGCCTGTATTACCTCAATATGCTGGTCCTCCGGGTGGGAGAAATCCTGCAATGGAAGAACTACCATGCCGAGCAGATTCACCCTTTCCCTGAGGATGAAAATGTGGCCCGCTGGGTCCGGGAGGTGGCGGAGCCCAGGGGATGGGTCCAAAAACACCAGCCCGTGGACGAGAGCTCACTGCTCAAGCCCTTGCATATGGCATCGGAGCCCGAGCCCCCGGCCGATCCTCCCCCGCCGCCGAGTCCGGAAGCAACCCCTCCGCCGCCAGAACCGAAGGGAGACACCCCCCGGAAAAAGATTCAGATCAAGTCATCCCGGCACACCTCCAGGGATGAGGAAGAAGGCAGTGGGAGAGGAGGCATCAAGATTCGTCCGCGCTAAACCCTACGATTCTATGCGCATAGGATTTTCACTCATGGTAGGTGTCCTGTGTCTGCTGCCCATAGACCTTTGGGGGCAGGTATCCTTTCCCCTGACCTATTTTCGGGAAGGCAATAAGCGGGTGCTCATCCAGATAAAGCTGGAGGAGGGCCGCAACCGCACCTCGTGGGAAAACCGGGCGAGCGCCAGCCTGCCGCCGATCTGCGTGACCGAGGGAGAAAATCCCGTTTTTCGGATCAGCTTCGGGCAGGTGACCTTCACCGATGAGCCGGATTCCAAACATCAAATCACCATAGAGCGGGAGCATGTCCAATTGGGGCCGGGACTGGAGTGGGCCGATGACTCTGAGCGACGCTTTATTCTCCGGGAAGGAGACAACCGCGACAAGGGATACATCTATGTGAATGTCACCGGAGCAGGCAAAGGGCGCATCCTTTTCACCCCCCGCTTCAAGATCCGCGGCTATGGTGTGAACGAGGACCAGTTGGTCTCCCGCAGCAATGGCATCGGCTTTCGGTACGAGGTGCGTCAGGATGAGCATGAGTGGCAAAAGGCCCTCGTTCTGGAGCGCCAGAAAAGCGATCCCGATATGGCCCGGGCCGCGGTACGGGCCTTTCGCGATTATCTGAGCTGCTTTCCTACCGGCAAGCATGCCAATGACGCCCGGCAGCGGATCACCATGCTGGAACTGGAAATGGATTTCCTGGTTGAAGCGTCCGATTGGCAGCGGGCCAAAAAGAACATGCTCATCGCTTCCTTTCAGGCCTACATACAAAAATACCCCGACGGTATCTACATCGATAGTGCCCGCTACTACATCAATCGTCTCAACCGACCCGTGGAGCCGGAGCCGGCGCCCCAACCCGTGGTGCGGGTTGATACCGGCTTTGTAAGCCCTCAGGAGCGCCTGTGGCGCGAGATCCGCGCCTTTACGAGGGACTTTCCCCAGGCCGCCGACTCCGCCTATAAGGCCTTTTTGTTGCGCTATCCCGATCGCTCACTCTTTGCCGATTCCGCTTTGCTGGAAATCGATATGGGGCACAGCCTGACCCGGGCCCAGGATACCCTCATCTTTCGCTATCGGATCCGCTATGCCCGCTTGCCGCTCCGGCTGATTGCCATCGAAAGCAATGGGGAGCAGGCCGGGTCCTGGACCACCGACTCCACCCGGCAGGCCGGGCAGGTCGACTATGTGTTGGAAGACAGCCTGCTGGTTGCCCACTTTGGGCCAGACAGCAGCATCACGGTTCAGGTCGAGCAAAAACGCAACTACCTGCTCAGCATCCGCGATGCGCTGGGGCGGATCCATGCCTTGCCGGTCGAGGCGGGCCTGGAACCCCTGATCCTGAGAGACTTTAAGGAAGAAGATGGGACCATCTCCTTCTCCATCACCGGCGGTCGGCCACCCTACTATCTGCGCTTTGTGCCCGAGGGGCAGTCCGGCGTGAGCCGGGAAGAAAAACTGGGCGATGCCAACACCTACACCTTTCCCAAGTCCGACTTTTCCGAGTTGCAAGGCGCCTTTGCCATCGTGTTGGTGGATGAACGCAAAACCGAGCAGGTTACGGCCACCCAGATGGTGACCTTTGAGAAATGGGAGGTCCCTACCTGGGCCATTTTGCTCCTGCTGTTGCTGCCGCTCAGCGGGTGGCTGGGCTACCATTTTCTGGTTTCCAAACCGCCGGCTTCGCACCATGCCTGACCGCTCAGACCGGGCGGGAGCCTACCCCTTTTTCGCCTAAGCCAGCGTCTGAAAACACCGATACGCTATCCTTCTCTTGTCTCTTGTTTCTCGTCTCTCGCTTCGATATCTATGAACGCTACGATTGCTCCACAACTTACCTGGATACGGCGCCTGCTAGGGTTGGGGCTGATCTTGTGGCTCTCCGGGGCCTTGGGCCTGGCTCAGACCCGGCGTATCAACTTTGAGTACAACGACGGGCAGACCTTGCACAAGGGGCAGGTGTTTCTCAAGTTTTATCTGTTTGACGGAAAAAGCCGCAGCACCATTTCTTCGCCTGGGGAGGTGGTGACCCTGGATCTGGTCGGCGTGCCCAAAGGCAAGGGCAAATTTACCCTGGAGATCACCCGTACCACCTGGCCGGATGAGCCCGACTTCGATGCCCGCCTGCTGGTAGACCGCGACGACATGGGGGGTATCCAGGCACCTGGTCTGAGCTTGTCCAGGCAGAGCTCCACGTCCACCCGCCTGGAGTTTGCTCATACGGGTCCGGGAGAAGGCACCATCCGGGTTCCGGTGCGGATACGCACCGGCGAGGGGACCAGCAGCGCGAGCATCCTTACCCTGGAGCAGGGCTATCGGATTCTGGTTCAGGAGGCTCCCGCACCAGAAGAGCCGGCCGGCCCCAGCAATGAAGAGCTCCTCATGTGGGAGGCTGCGGTGAACATCGTGACCAGCGATAACGCCACCCCCAAGAAGCGCCAGGACGCCATGGCGACCTACTTACGTAAGTATCCCGATGGCGAATTCTCGGAACTTGCCCGCAACATGATCCAGGAAATCGAAGCGGAGCAGGAGGCGGCGGCCCCGGAGCCCGAACCCCGCCCCGCCCCACAGGTGCGCAACAGCACCCCACAGCCCAGCCCTGAAGAGGTCCTCTGGCAGGAGATCTCCAGTCAATACCGCCGCTATGGCCGTGGCAGAGCCGAGGCCATCATACAGCTGTGCCGCGATTACCTCAATCGCTACCCCAATGGAGATCACGTCGAGGAGGTGGCCGAAATCCGCGATGACCTGACGCCCATGAACGCCGAGGTGGTCCGCGACCAGAATCACTTTACCGTGATCCTCCGCAACGGAAGGGCCCCGCTGGACTATCGCATCGACCAAGAGGTCGATTCGCTGGTGGAGTGGGATCCCACGGCGGGGGTGTTTGATATCAACCTGCCCGACAACCGCACCTATGCCGTCACCTTCACCGACGGGCGGGGCGAGCGGATCACCCGCGAGCTGAGTACCGAGTTTGAGCCCCTGACAGTCAGCGGCTTTCGTGTGATCAACGAGGGCGCCCTCACTCAGGCGGTGGGCCTCACCATCAAAGGGGGCAAGGCCCCTTATTGGGTGCAGTTTATCCCGCGCAATGAGACCGTTGTGGTCCAGGAATTTGCCTTTGGGGCGCCCCGGGGTGACACCTTGCTCGACATCCAGGCCCTGCAGGCTACGCTGCCCGAGGAGCAGCGTCTGGCGGGACCTTATTACCTGCGATTTACCGACGACCGCAAAGCCGAGTCGGTGCACATGGACGGTATGCAAAACCTCGTGCGCCTGGAGCGCAAGCGGGAAGATGGCATCCCCAACTGGGCCTGGATCGTGCTGATCCTGGTGGGCATGGGCCTCATCGTAGGCTTCAATGTGTGGCAGTCCCGGCAGCGGGCGGCCAAGCAGCGGGAGATGGAAGCCCGGCGCGAAAAAGCCCGGCAAACCGCCCGGCAGACGGGCACCCAAAGCCCGGTTTCTGCCCCCATCAACCAGACCCCGAATAAACCCGAGGTGCGCAGCCGCGGGATGTCGGAGGGCACGACCAAGATGGTCATTCGCCAGCGGAGCGCTGAGCCGGCGGATACCCCTCCGGAAAACACCGAGCATCTGCTCGGCTCCCATGACGAAAACTACTTCTGCTTCCCGCTGAGCAAGTTGTGGAAGGACTCGGCCGTGGCCGAGGTCTTCATCCACCGCGATTGCGCCAAGGACCTCGACGTCTATATCTACAAGCACAATGTGGATGTGTACAAAAAGGAAAAAGTCGATGATATACCCGAGATCGGGGGCTTTTTGCTGGGTACCTACCGCTATTTCGAGGACAGCGGGCAGTATAAGGTTTCCCTCGAGCGCTTTCAGCCCAGCACCACCGACGATCAGGACCTGTACCGGATCTCCTTCAAGGAACAGGCCTGGAACGAACTGGCTGACCTTCAGGATCTTTATCCCGACTTGAAGCTCGTGGGCTGGTTTCACACGCACCCTGGCCATGGTCTGTTTTTGTCCCAGCCAGACTTGCGCATCCACCAGGGATTTTTCCGCAACAAGCACTACCTCGCCATCGAGATCGATACCAAAACCGAGACCCTGGATACGGCCATTTTTACCCGCACCCAGGACGGTACCATCAACAATAGCAAGGACCGCATCAGCCCCGGCTGGTTTCACTGGACTGATCTGGAAGACTGGATAAAGGAAAAACAGCAGAGCTAAACCGACCCGCCCGCATGAAGATTCGTTCCCGCTCTCGTGCTCCGCAGCCGCCGGCTTTGCCGGCTTGGGAAGTCTGGTGTGCCGGGCCAGGCGATGTGCGTCTGGATTTGGGCCAATACTGGGGCAAAGCGACGCAGGTAGCCGGGGTGTGGATACGACGGGGCTTTGTCACCGCTGTCGAGGCCTGGATTGCGGAGAGTATGAAGCAGGAACCGGTCCCTGAGACCGGCGGCTTTTGTTTTGGTGCCCTGTCCCAGAGCGAAGATGGGTACCGGGTATCCCTGGAGACCTTTGTGCCGGCCCAAAACCCGGCCCATTGCAGTCCGGATCGGCTGGATTTTGGGGTGAAGGCCCTTTTGGCTCTGGATGCCGCCGCCGGAGAGATAGCTGGGCAGGGACTGGTCGGTTGGCTGCATACGCATCCCGGTCATACGCCCTATCTCTCGGGCATGGACCTGCACATTCATGAGGGCTTTTTCAGAGCCCCATACCAGCTCGCCGTGGTGATTGACCCCCTGACCCCGGACTGGGACACCGGCTTCTTCAGCCGGCGGCCGGAGGGGCCGATGAACAACCGCGCTGTGGGTGTGACATGGGTGCCCTGGGCCCGGGTATTGACCCTGTCAGAACAAACCCAAGATCATTAACTCCTCTGTGACGATATGCATCTTTCTCCACGCGTTTGGATCGGACTTTGGCTGCTTGTCCTCGGGACGGGGCCGGCCCTGGCTCAGCCTGATCAAGCAGCGGGCACCTTTGATCTCTTGCAGATTGTGCCCAACGAGCAGGCCAAGGTGCTCTACCTGGTGATGGAAGTCCGCGACGCCCGGGCCCAGTCGGTGGACCGGGAAGCCTTTAACAATGCCAATATCCGGGTTCTGGAGTGGCAAAGTGACACCTCCCAGTGGATGGAGGTCCAGGGCGTGTACCTGGCTCAGGACCCCAGCCTGGAGCTGGCCCTGGATACGGGCACACACGTCCTGGCGGTCTGGGCCGATCGCTTCAAGCCCGACCTGGGGCGGGCCATCATCCAGATGAGCCGCAACGGGGCCGAGGTCTATCGGGGCGAAGCCCGCAAGATGCAGGTCTCCTGGCAGGGCCAGGAGGTGGAGCAGACCTTTTTTATGGGGACCCCCTCCAACCCCCTGAATTTCAGTGCCAATGAAGCCAATAACTGGATCGTGGTGCTGCTTACGGGACTGTTGATCATAGAGATCCTCCTGACCCTGGCGAGTCAGGCCATTCCCCTCTCCAAGCGCCTGCATTTCAAGCGCAAGTTTGTCAAGCCTTACAAAGCCGTCAAGGAAGCCGGTCGCCGGCGGTTTGATCCCTATACCTCCGAGGAGTTTGAGGAGAATGAAATGGTCGTCACCCGCTGCCGGGTGATGCACTCCCTGGACACCTGGGAGTATCTGGGTAACCAGTGCATTGAGTTTCCCAAGTGTACCTTTGGGGCCGACCCCTGCAAGGATGGCGAAATCATGCCGCAGAGCCGGCAGTTTTTCGAGCAGCATGAGGCCTTTCGCAAACTCAACTGGATGTGGTTTGGCGCCTTTGGCGGGATGCTGGCCTGGACCCTCTGGGCTGTGCTCAAGTTGCTGGATCCCGTTTGGTACCGGAGCTTGATCGCTTCTGTCTCCAGCCTGGCCGGGATGGATCAATATACCTACTATCTGAGCAAGGACACCCTGATGGGCCTGTCTCTGGGGGCAGGCCTGGCCTTTGCCCTCTCCTGGGCCACCGAGCGCGGGCAGAGCAACAAGCTATCCTGGGGAAGGGTGGGCCTGCGTACCCTGGCCGGCGCGCTTCTTGGGCTGGCGCTTTTCTTTGGAGGATTCTTTGTCCTGCGCCGCTTCCTGAGCAGCGATTATCTGGGCGGCACCCTCACCTGGGTTCTCTTTGGCCTGGGACTGGGCGCCGTGCTCTCCCTGCGCTCCAGCATCGGGACGATGCGCGGCATGACCGGCGGCGTCATCGCCGGCCTGATCGCCTACAACATCTTCGTAGGCCTTTCTCTGGCCTTCGATGCCTTTGAGATGGCCAAAATGGTCGCCTTCATCGTGCTCGGGGCCGTCCTCGGCCTCATCGTGGTAACCGTCGTCTCCCGTCTCGAAGACTTCGAGCTGGAGTACATTTCGCCTCAGAAATACGCCCGCGTCAATCCGATCTCCAAATGGCTAAAGGCGGATATGGACATCTTTATCGGCTCCGATGCCAGCAACTACGTATTTGTGAAGTGGCACGACCCTGAGGTGCAGGCCCGCCACGCCAAGCTGAGCTACAAAAACGGCGAGGTCCTGTTGGAGCCCCATCACGAAACCCTCGTCAACGGCAAGGTGCTACCCTTGAACAAGCCCTACTCCCTGCAAGATGGTGACATCATCCAGCTGGGAATGAAAAGCATTTCCCGCATGCGCTTCAAGGAGAAGCGCGGAGAGACCAAACCCGTCACCAAAACCGCCGCCCGCGGGGCGGCTGGTAGCCCCGGCATCAAAATCAGCCGCCGCCAGTAGTTTGTCCCTACTTCCCTACTTCCCTAATTCCCCTTCAATCTCCCTGCTATGTATCTGAATAGGCGATGGTTACGCATCCTGGCTGGTCTCATTCTCTGGATGGCACTCGGTGGGTCGGGCGTATGGGCCCAGTTTTCGGTTTCCCTTTCCCCTAACCCCGTCTGTATGGGGCAAACGGTGACCATCACAGGCGGTGCCGTCAACTGGAATTTGATCACTGCGGTGATCCTGGATTTTGGCGGAGGGCTCACGAGCAATGGTGGTTCCCTGGTCAAGGATTCAGATTCCCTTCAGTTTGAGGTGCCGGTGGTAGCCTGGGACCCGGGCGCACCGCTCGATTCCGTTTTACTGATTGTGGTACAGGGGGCGAATACCGACACCTTGAGTCCCCAGTTAGCGGTGTATCGTCCCGAGCCGACCGGTGTTGATGCCGGGAACGATGAGACCATTTGTACCGGCGGATCGGTGTCCTTAAGCGCCACCGCCTCCCCTTCAGGGGGAAGCTACTCATATCTGTGGTCTCCGGCCACCGGCCTGAGTGGGACCAGCGGAGCCACTGTCACGGCTTCGCCTACCACCACCACCACCTACAAAGTGGTCGTTACTGGAGCCACGTGCGGGCTGCAGGACTCTGCCGAAGTCACCGTCAATGTCCGCGCGACGCCTGTTCTCAATGACGTTACCGTCACGCCGCCCTCCTGCCCGGGCGTCTCCGATGCGGAGGTTGAGATCGACGCCAGTGGGTCTGCCCCCCTGGAGTTTCGCTTGGGAAACTCAGGCTATGTGTCGGCTACGAATCCGATTACCGGCAGGTCAGCCGGCACCTACGACCTGACCCTCCGCTACACCAACAACCCCCGTTGCGAAGTTGTCTTCCCTGACGAAGTGGTCATCAGCGACCCGGTCCTGCCCACGGCCGAGATCAACAGCACCCCCGGCGGCGATCCGATTGAGATCTGTGCGGGAGAATCTGTCACCTTCTCGGCCACCGAGCGGGCCGAGGCGGTGGCCTACTATTGGGACTTTGGCCGCGGCGCGGCCGTGGGCGATGACAGCGCCAACGGGCGCACGCCCGACCCGGTCCTCTATGCCGATGGCGGCACCTATACCGTCTATCTACGCATGGACGTAACGGCCGCTGCGTGCCAGGTTTGGGATTCCATACAAGTAATTGCCCTTGACCTGCCAGCCATCGATGCGGTCGAGCCCACCAGCACCAGCGACTGCGGGGCCGACGATGGCTCGGTCTATGTCGAGATGACCGGCGGTCCCACCGGCTTCCAGTTTCGCCTCACCGGCAACGGCATCACCCGCGACTGGCAGGACAGTGAGGCCTTTGAAGACCTGCCCGCCGGCAGCTACACCGTCAGCGTACGCTACGACGATGCCATTTGTCCCGTCGAATGGCCAGATCCGGTCGTCGTGAGTGATCCCGGCGCCCCCCAAAGCGCCATCAACCTGGCCCCGCTCGTAGCCTGTGCGGGAGAGCCTATCGAAATCTCTGCCCCGCCGCAGGCGGGGGTTACCTTCACCTGGGACTTTGGCGAGGGGGCCAGCCCCTCGGCCGCTTCCGGGCCCGGCCCCCATGTGGTGACCTACGCCACCGATGGCCCCAAAGACCTCACCCTCGACTTGGTGGAGGGTGAATGCGTGGGCAGCGAGGCCAATGACGATCTGATCATCCTGCAGGTGCCGGCGATCAGCCTGTCGCCCCTCCCTGCCGATAGCTATACCGATGGCGACACCC
>RFHL01000217.1 GCA_003696875.1 Bacteroidota bacterium
CCTTTTATGTACAGGACGCCGAGACGGGTCGGGAAGGCGTCGTCGACAACCGGGAGTTTCTCAATGCCCATCAGGAAAAGCAGATGGCTTTTCAGCCGGACATGATCCGGCAATTTGCCCACTTTCTCGCGTCCTATTATCGCCCGCCGGATGGCCCCCGCCCGCAGGTGCGAGCCGAGGTCTGGGTCACCTGGAACGGTCGCCCCAGCCGGCTGCTCATTGATCCAGCGGTCGACCTGGCCGCACAGCCCGCCTTCTGGCGCAAGCCCGCCTGGGTTCTCCCCTGGGAGTAAGGTCCATCTCTATGAAAATACTCCGATTTCTTCTCGTGCTCTTCTGGGTAGCCCCCCTGTCAGTCCCGGCTCAAAGCGTACTCTCCGGGCACCTGCTGGATGCCGATGGGCATCCGATTGGGGGTGGGCAGGTGCTGGTCAAGGAACAGCCGTCCCTGGCTATCCGTAGCGACAGTACGGGGGCCTATTGCCTCCCGGTCCCCCGCGGCCGCTGGACGGTGGTGGCCTTTGCCCTGGGCTATGAGCGGGAGGAGCGACTCGTGGAGAGCAACCGGGGCGACAGCCTGAGCTGGGACATTCGCCTGGATCCGCTCAGCTTTGAGGCCGATGCCGTCGCCCTGGAGGCCGCGCGCACCCGGGAGTTTGGCCTGCAGCGTCTGGGCGATGTAGAGGACTTTGGTATTTTCGCCGCGCGTAAGACTGAGGTCATACCCATGGCTGCCGTGCAAGCCAATAAGGCCACCAACAACGCCCGGGAAGCTTTTGCCCGGGTGGCCGGTCTCAACATCTGGGAGAGCGACTGCGGTGGATTGCAGTTGGGCCTGGGCGGTCGGGGGCTGAGTCCGGGGCGCAGTGCGCATTTTAATTTGCGGCAGGATGGGGTCGACATCGCCGCCGAGGCCATCGGCTATCCGGAAAGCTATTACTCGCCGCCTCTGCAGGCGGTGGAGCGGGTCGAGATCGTCCGCGGTGCGGCCTCCCTGCAATATGGCCCGCAGTTTGGGGGGCTGGTCAACTTTGTGCTGCGCGAAGGTCCCACCGACCGCAAGGCGCAGGTCCGGAGTGCCCAGACCCTGGGTAGTTTCGGGCTGTTCAATTCCTTCAACAGCCTGGGAGGGCAACTGGGCCCAGTCAATTACTACGGCTATTTTCAGTACAAGCGGGGCAATTGCTGGCGGTGTAACTCCAGTTTTGAGCAGCAACAGGGCTATCTGGGGCTGCGGGTGCAGCTGGGGCGTCGCGCCAGCCTGCGGCTGAGCCATACCCGCATGCGCTACCTGGCCCAGCAGGCCGGCGGCCTCACGGACCGCCTGTTTGCCGAGGATGCCCGGCAGGCCCTGCGGGCCCGCAACTGGTTTCGGGTGCAGTGGGACCTGCCCTCGGCTCAGCTCGACCTGCGTCTGGCCCGGCGCTGGGCACTGAACGTGCGCGCCTTCGGCTTGGTCGCCCAGCGCGACGCGCTGGGGCGGCTGGACCGCATCAATGTGGCCGACCTCGGCGGCCCCCGTGACCTGATCCAGGATCGTTTTCGCAACCTGGGGGCGGAAGCCCGCCTTCGCCACCGCTTTGCCTGGCTGGGCGACACGGCGACGATCCTGGCCGGGCTGCGTGGCTATGCCACGCACACCGTGCAGCGGCAGGGGCTGGGCAGCGAAGACAGCAGCGCGACCTTTGCCTTTCTGGATCTGGATGGGCCGGAGC
>RFHL01000218.1 GCA_003696875.1 Bacteroidota bacterium
AGCAGGGCCGCCGTCGCCGGCGGCAGGTCGTACTTCATCACGTCGCCGCCAAAGGCCACGATCTCTCCCCGGGCATTGCGGGCCTTGGGCCCGAAGTAGCCGGTAGGTCCCTGCTGATAGGCCCGGCCGGTATAGGGCGAATGGATGGTCTCGCCTTCCAGGGCGTAGGTGTAGACCGGCTGCCCCGTGTCGGGGCAGCGGGAGGGCGCCAGGCTGCGCCGGCCGTAGCCCAGGCCGGCCAGGGCCGGTAGCAAGCCCCGCCCCCGCGCCTGGAACCCTGCCTCGTCGGGGAAGGGCCGGAGGCGTAGCTCCGGTAACTGCTGGCCAGGCAGCAAGCCCGGCAGGCCCCAAAGGAGGAAAAAAATCAGCTTTCGCATGAGGATGGGCATTTACCGACAAAGAGACTGGCTCAGGCCTGGCCTACCGGGTATTGCATTCCTGCAGCGCAGCAAGTAGCTTGAAGGCCAAAGGCATATCATGGTCGCACAACAAAAGATGCTCCGGATTTTCCGGCTGATCCGGCTCCTCAATCGCCAGCCCGGTCAGACTGTCCTTCATCTGGCACGCCTGCTGGAGATCACGCCCCGCTCGGTCTATCGCTACCTCGACCTGCTCGAGGAACTAGGTTACGCTGTGGACCGGGATATGGAGGGCCGCTTTTTCATTTTCTCTGAAACCACCGAGGACCATCTTCCCCGGCTGGAGGTAGAGGAAGTGCAACAATTGGGCGAATTGCTCCAGAACCACCTGCCGGATAGCGAGGGACGGGCGGCCTTGCTGCGCAAGCTGTATGCCCATTCAGACTTCAATCACCTGGCTGGCGAACTGGTGGATGCCCATACCGGGCAGGTGTTTCGCGCCCTGGGAGAGGCGCTGACCCTGCAGGTGCAGGTGCGCCTGCTCGGCTATCAGAGCCCCAGCAGTGGGCAGGTCAGTGATCGACTGGTAGAGCCCATGGGGTTCACCACCGATTGCCGGCATCTGCTGGCCTATGAGCCAGCCTCAGAGATGGTCAAGCAGTTCAAACTGGATCGCATCGAAGGGGTGGAGCGCCTGGAATCGCCCCGAAAATACCACGGGATCGTGGACCAGCCCGATGTGTTTGGCATGTCCGGGGAACAAGAACACGAGGTCATCCTAAACCTGAGCCTGCGCGCCTACCGCCTGCTGGTGGAGGAGTTTCCCCGTACCCGGGCCCAGATTAGCAAGCAAAAAGGTTCCTGGCCCTACCAGTACCAGGGCACGGTCCGGGCCTGGCAAGGGGTCGGCCGGTTTGTTTTGGGCCTGCCCGGCGAAATCTATATCGTGCTCCCCGAGGCCCTGAGGGCCTACTGCCGCGAGATGCGTACCCATGACACCTTCAGCGATTAACCCTTACCCTATAATGGCATCCCGTTTCATCTTCGGACTTCTCTTCCTCCTGTGGGCTTGTCAGCCAGCCCAGACCTCCCGGGAGGCGATGCCTCCCTCCAGCCCGGCTTCCATGCGGGTAATCCTGGACACCGACGCCAACAATGAACTGGACGATCAGCACGCGATCGCCTATATGTTGTTTCAGCCGGAGGTATTCGAGGTGGAAGGCATCACGGTCAACGCGACCCCCAACGGGGGTGGCATCGACCAACACGTAGCCGAGGCGGCCCGCATCATGGCCCTTTGTGATGTCTCCCCGGATGAGGTGCCCCTGGTGGGTGGGGTGGCCGATCCCTACGCCCAGCTGCTGCCCCGGATGCAGGAGCCCTATCCCGGCAAGGCCGCCGTAGACTTCATCATCCAGCAAGCCCGGGCCGATGATCCCCGGCCTCTCTACCTGGTCCCGATCGGGTCGCTCACCCACGTGGCCCTGGCCATCGCCCAGGCCCCCGACATCGTGCCCCGCATCCGGGTGATGTGGCTCGGGTCCAACTGGCCCGAGCCTGGCGAATACAACCTCGACAGTGACACCACCGCCGTCAATCCGGTGGTGGATCAGCCGGGCCTGGACCTGGACATCGCCACGGTCCGCTACGGAGCGTCATCGGGCACGGCCGCCGTAGCCGTCTCGGTGGCCGACATCCGGCGGCAGATGCCCGGCCTGGGGCCGGTAGTGGCGCCCGTGGGCGGGCGACATGGAGGGTCCTTCACCCATTTTGGTGATTATTCGGTGAGCCTCTTTGAGCACATCGGCGACGATACGCGGGCGCTCTTCGATGTGTGCGCCCTGGCCATCCTGAAGGAGCCCGGCTGGGCCGAGGCCCGGATCGTCCCGGCTCCCCGCTTGCGGGGCCGGGAATGGGAGGCCCGCCCCGATCAGACCCGGCAGATCACCTTCTGGGAAGATTTTGACCGGGAGGCCATTCTGGGGGACTTTTTCAACGTGATGTCCCGGGCAGGAGCTGATTCGCGCTAGCCCCGCCTTTTTTTCCTCATACATGTAATAACTTCGCCTGGCGAGCGACAAACATGTTAATTTCTACCGGGGTTTCAACCCTGTTGCTCCAAGGCCCCTCTCTCAGGATACATCGGCAAATTCTCCTGTATGAAACTTTCGATACGCAAGCTCTCTAAGACCTACGGCAATGGCATTCAGGCCCTCAAGGAAGTCAATCTGGAGATATCCCACGGCATGTTTGGCCTGCTGGGCCCCAATGGCGCGGGCAAGTCCACCCTCATGCGCACCCTGGCCACCCTGCAAGATGCCGACAGCGGCGAAGCCTGGCTGGGCGACCTCAATATGCTGACCCAGAAAGACGAGGTCCGCCGGGTGCTGGGCTACCTGCCCCAATCCTTCGGGGTATATCCCCGTATCTCGGCCGAGGAGTTGCTCGACCATTTTGCGGCCCTGAAGGGCGTGCACCACAAAGGCGAGCGCAAGGACCTGGTCGAGGCCCTGCTGCGGCAAACCAACCTTTGGAATGTGCGCAAGCGGCACGTAGGCAAATACTCCGGCGGTATGAAGCAGCGGTTCGGCATTGCGCAGGCGCTGATCGGCGATCCCAAGCTCATCATTGTGGATGAACCCACCGCCGGCCTCGACCCGGCTGAGCGCTACCGCTTTCACAACCTGCTGAGCGAGTTGGGCGAAAACACCATCGTTATCCTCTCGACCCACATTGTCGAGGATGTGAGCGACCTCTGTGAACAGATGGCCATTCTGTATCAGGGCGAAGTGCTGATCACCGGAGAACCCGCGGCGCTGATCAGCGCCGCCGAAGGCAAGGTCTGGGAAGCCACCATCGACAAAGGCGACCTGCCTGCGCAGGAAGCCGCGCATCAGATCATCTCCTCCCGGCACTTTGCCGGGCGCATCGTCCTGCGCGTCTGGGCCGACAAAAATCCCGGCGAAGGCTTTGCCTCCGCGGCTCCCAGCCTGGAAGATGTGTATTTCCACACCATCCAGGAGAGCGAGCGGGAACCGGCCTAAGGGGGGAAAATGGGGGTGTGAAGCGTTGATTCCACCCCCGGTGCGGGAGGTACCCGCACCCCGCCCTGCCCGCGGGGCGGAAAAACGGCTCTTTGGGCGTACTGCGGGACGCCCCTACGGTTTCCTATCTGACCTCCGACCTGACTTCTGACCTCCGACCTCATGTTCCAACATATATTCCTGTTCGAATTTCGCTACCGGGCGCGACGCCCGGCTACCTGGGTGTACCTGGGGGTGATGATCCTGGTAGGCTTTTTCTACGGCAGCATCCTCGGGGGGGCCTTTGGGCCAGAGGTGACCGGGATCCTGATGCAAGGCGGTAAGGTCGATGCCGATGCGCCCTACCTGCTGCACCAGCTGATCTTCAGCCTGGCCCAGGTACCGGGGACCTTTATCATCGCCGCCTTTATGGCGGTGCCGGTGTACCGGGACTTTCAGTATCGCTCGCATGAGCTCTTTTTTACCCGGCCCATCGGAAAAAATGTCTACCTGACCGCCCGCTTTCTGGCCTCCTTTCTGCTCACCATCGGGGTGATGCTCGGTCTGTCGATCGGCTTTATCCTCTCCCGCTACAATCCGGCCGTGATTGAGACCAATTATGGCCCCCTGCAGCTGAGTCATTATTTCTACCCTTTCCTCACCAGCGTTATCCCCTTCATCTTCATCGCCGGGACCATCTTTTTCACTACCCTTACGCTGACCCGGACCTCCCTTTTTATTTATCTGAATGCCATCCTGCTGCTGGTCCTCTTCTCGGTAGCGAGCAGTGCCGCCGGGCAGATTGACAACAAGACGGTCGCCGCCCTGCTGGACCCCACGGGTGGACAGGCTTTTGTGCAGGCCACGGAATACTGGACTCCCACTGAACGCAATACCCAACTGGTAAGCCTCACCCGCAATATGGCCCTTAATCTGGCCATCTGGGTGGGCGTAGGCTTGGTGATACTGGGGACCTGCTATCGCTTTTTCTCCTTCACCTATGTACGGGATGGAGGCAAAGCCGGCAAAAGTGTCCCCGCCCCGCGCCGCCGCAAGCGGCGGCTGGGGCATGCCGCCACCCAGGTCAAGCTCGCCCTGCCCAAGGTGGCCCAGGCCTTCAGCCTGCGGCACAACTTCCGCCTGATGGGCCGCCTCTTCCGCAAGGAAGCCGGCGACATCCTCCGCTCCCCGGTTTTCCTGATCATCGCGGCCGTCGGGGTGCTCTTCATGGTGCTCAGTTTCACCTTTGCCAACCTAACCTTTGGCACGCCCACCCTGCCCGTGACCTACTCCGTGATGGAGACCATCATGGGGAGCATGACGCTTTTTATCCTGGTGCTGGTGGTGTTCTATACCGGAGAACTGGTCTGGAAAGAACGCAGCATGGAGATGGAAGGCATCTTCGATGCCCTGCCCATCCCCAACTGGGTGAGCCTGGCCGCCAAGTGGCTGGCCATCGCCGTTATGCCCTTCCTGCTCATGACGCTCGGCATTCTGGTCGGCATCATATACCAGTTGGTATCAGGCTACACCCGCATCGAGCCGGGGCTCTACATTGAGTACCTGCTGGGCTACCAGATGATCGATACCCTGCTGTTCCTCTGCCTGGCGTTTTTTGTGCAGGTGCTTTCGCCGAGCAAATACCTCGGCTTTTTCCTGACAGTTATCCTCTTCTTTTTCAACGGGTTGGGCCTGGATCTCCTCAATGTGGAGGATCGCCTCTTCCGCTACATGTCCAATACGCCCTTGCCCTACTCGGACATGAATGGCTTTGGGCACTTCGTGGGGCCCTTCCTGACCTTCAAGCTCTACTGGACCGGCATGGCGATCATCCTGATGGCCCTGACCAATGCCCTCTGGGTGCGGGGTAGTGTTTCCAGCGCACGGCAGCGCCTGAGTGATCTGAGACAGCGGATGCGGCCGGCTACCTGGGCAACCCTGGCCGTAGGCCTGGTGATTTTTCTGGGCACCGGCAGTTACATTTACTACAACACCCATGTCCTCAACGAGTATGTGACCTCTAAGGAATCTCAAGCCCTGCAGGCGGAGTATGAGAAGACTTACAGCCGGTTTGAAGGCATTCCTCAGCCCCGGATTCTGGGGATGAATATCGGGGTGGACCTCTACCCCGAGACGCGCGACTTTGACCTGCGAGGCACCTACTATCTCCAAAACAAGACGACCCAGCCGCTGGACTCCATCCACATCATGCTCTACGATGATGTAGACTATGGGCCGATGCGATTTGACCGGACGGTGGATACCGTCCTGGCCGATGAGCGCATGGGCTACTACATCTATCAGCTACGGCAGCCGCTGCAGCCGGGCGATTCGCTCACCCTCAGCTTTGAGGGGCAGTTTCGCACCCAGGGCTTTCCCAACCGCGGCTTCAATACGCAAGTGGTGTACAATGGCACCTTTATCAACCACGGCTACTTTCCCATCATCGGCTATGAGCGCAACTACGAACTTCAGGACCCGGACCTGCGGGAGAAGTATGAGTTGGGCGAACGCGAGCGTTTTCCGCCCATCACCGATACCCTGGCCCGGATGAATACCCTCTTTGCCCACGATGCCGACTGGGTGGACTTCGAGGCTACGGTGAGTACGGCGCCCAACCAGATCGCCGTGACGCCGGGTTACCTGCAGCGGGAGTGGGAAGAAAACGGCCGCCGCTACTTCCATTACAAGATGGATGCGCCCATGGCCAAGTTTTTCAACATTGTCTCGGCTGATTATGAGGTCATGCGCGACACCTGGCAGGCCCCCGATGGGCGTGAGATCAAGCTGGAAATCTATCACCATATCGATCACACCTACAACCTCGACCGGATGATGGACGGGATCAAGGCGGCCCTGGCCTACTACACCGAGAGCTTTGGCCCCTATCAGCACCGGCAGGTGCGGATCCTGGAATTCCCGCGCTACATGAGCTTTGCGCAGTCCTTTGCCAATACCATCCCCTTCTCGGAGAGCGTGGGCTTCATCGCCGATGTGGACGAGGATGACGTGGATTATACCTACTACATCACGGCACATGAGGTGGCGCATCAGTGGTGGGCGCATCAGGTGGCGGGCGGCGCCGTGCAGGGCTTTCAGTTCCTGTCCGAGACTATGTCCCAGTATGCCTCGCTGATGGTGATGGAAAAAACCTATGGGCAGGAAGGGATCAAAAAGTATCTGCGCTACGAGATGGACAACTATCTGCGGCAGCGCTCAGGTGAGCGCTACCGCGAGATGCCCGCCCTGCTGTCCGAGAACCAGCTCTACATCCACTACAACAAGGGCAGTGTGATCATGTATGCCCTCAAGGACTACATCGGCGAGGACTCGCTCAATGCCGCCATGAAGCGCTACGTGGAAGCGGTCCGCTTCCAGGAGCCGCCCTACACCACCACCGAGGAATGGCTCCGCTATGTAGAGGCCGTCACCCCAGACTCGCTGCGCTACGTGCTCACCGACATGTTTGAGACCATCACCCTCTTTGACAACCGGCTGGCCGAGGCCACTTATTCCGAGGCTGACGGACGCTACAAAGTGCGCCTCAAGGTCGCAACCAAGAAATTGCGCGACGACGGCAAAGGCGTCGAGACCGAAGTTCCGGTCGATGACTACATCGACATCGGGATCTTCGGCGAGGCCGAAAAGCGCGGCGAGGACCCGCCGGTCCTCTACCTGCAAAAGCATCACCTTACCGCCGATACCACCGAGATTGAGGTATGGGTAGACGAGAAGCCCGACGAAGCGGGCCTTGATCCCTACTACAAACTCATTGACCGCAAGCCCGGTGACAACACCGGGCGGGTAAAACCCCTCGACGAATAGGCCTATGGCCGCCTCTTTTCCCTGGCTTTTCCTTAATTTGCTCCAAGATCAAAACGTAACCCTATGGAAACTCCTTCTATTCAAAAGATTGCCCTGAAGTGGGGCCTGATTCTGGCCGGTGTCGCCATTGTTTTCTCTGTCATCAGCGCCCAGACTATGACTCCGGATGGGGTCGGGGCCATCGGCTACGTAATCTCATTTCTGAGCTTTGTGACTAATATTGCGGCTGGTGTCTTTGCAATTGGTAACTATCGAGGCGAAAATGGTGGATACGCCTTGCTATCTCCTGAGGACCTAGAAAATCCCATAACTAAATTCTTTTCAGGTTGGAAGTCAGGCTACGCCACCCTGGGCGAAGGCTTTAAAACCGGCTTCTTCACCTATGCGATCTCCTCCGTGGTTGGATCGGTTTTCTCCTACATCTACGCCGCCTTCATCGACCCGGAGATGCCGCAACGCATGGTGGATATGACCCTGAGCCAACTGGAGAGCAACCCGGCCATTCAGGATGGGCAGATCAGCATGTTTGAAAACATCTACGGGGCGATGTTCTCGCCTGTAGGTCAGCTATTGACCGGGCTGATCGGCGGGCTGATCTTTGGGGCCATCATTGCCCTGATCATTGCTGCCATTATGAAGCGGGAAGCCCCGCTGGACATGGGCGACATTGAAGATATCGGCGAATAAAGTCCTCATTATGTATGAATAAGCCCGGCCCGGAGCGATTCCAGGCCGGGCTTTTTTAGGCCAGGGATTCTATCAGCCCCGGCATTCGGGGCATACGCCCTGGAGGAGCATGTTTACCTCTTCGAGGGCAAAGCCCTCGGGGAGGATCACTTTGGGAATCTGCACCTGCTCGATGCAGGTGGTCTGGCCACACATCCGGCACTTGAAGTGCACGTGGTCGTGATAGTGCGCCTCATGATGGGCGCAGTCAGCGGCACAGAGGGCATACTTCATGACCCCCGAGTCGTCAAGCACCCGGTGGATGACCCCTCTTTCCAAAAAAGAATTGAGGGTGCGGTAAATGGTGACCCGGTCGCAGGTCTGGGACATGGCTTCTTCGATCTCACGCTCGCTCAGGGCGACTTCCTGGGCAACGAAGACATCAAGGATAGCCGTGCGGTTGCTGGTGCGCCGCAAATCGTGGCGGCGGAGGATGTTTTCGGTCGTCATGATGCCCAAAGATAGGGAGAAGATGAGAGAAGTCAGAAGCCGGAGGTCAGACAAAAAATCTGAGCGCCCCCGTCATACATACATCTGGATCTCATCACCCGTCATGAAAGCAGGCTAAAATTCCTACCTTTGTGCCCCGATACGTGCCAAAGAAGCATATTGAGACACCTAGATTGAGACACCTAGATTGTTGAAAACTAGGTAAAAGTCTATAAAGGCTTAAATTGGCTGAAAATGAGTCGTTCTATGGTTACCTTTTCAAGCTACA